>NZ_JAMHKS010000077.1:300000-393308 GCF_025566055.1 Leclercia tamurae | reverse complement strand
GTACGTAGTGACATGGTATCTCTCGCATCCCACGGCATAAGCGACTCCACAGACGGGTTCTTATGCCTTAGTTGTAAGTGTCTACCATGTCCCCGAACAAGTGTTCATGATGTCCCCGGACCGTACAGGGGAGAGGGTTAGGGTGAGGGGAACATGTGACTGAGGTGGTTGTTCCGTTCACTTTTCGTTCTGCACTTCTCTATCAACCATATCACACGTGAACGTGCCAGGGGGGCTCGCCGCCTCCCCCCTGGCTACCCCGGCTCCCGGCAACGAAAATCGCCGCTACGCGGTGCCCTCAGCTTATTCCTTTCGCCTGACGGGGGCGGGCGCAGGTAACGTCCCTGTAAATGCGCCCTCGCCGCGCATCCATGCGCGTCGCCCCTGGCTACAGGAAACGCTTCGGCGATTTTCAGCCGGACCAGGGAGTCGCTGTAAGTGGCTTATTCTTTAGTGATTTTCTTCATTGCTTTAATTTTTGCGATAAGCCTTCCGGGGTTGAGCGAGAGGAGAGGGAGATATTTTGCGTGTGTTGGCTCGATTTTGTAGGCCCGTGCAAGCGCAGCGCCGCCGGGCGAAGCTCGGTGCAGGTGGAGAGGCAACAAAGAAAAAGGCAACTCACGTTGCCTTTTTGCTTTTGTCAGAACTGCGTATTCACGCTCATATACCAGGTGCGGCCCGGTTCGTTATAGGTATAGGCCCCTGCGCCATACATATAGGCCCCGGTGGTGGTATTCCCGGTGGTCTGGGCATTCCCCGCACGCCACTGGCGTTTATCGAAGACGTTATCCACGCCGCCGGTCAGGCTGACGTATTTGGTCACGTCCCAGGTCGCGCTCAGGCCAACGATGCTGTAAGGGCTGACTTCATCCAGCTCCGATCCGCTCGCCGGCTGGCCTTTGTAGTTGTACTTCTTCGGCTGCTGCTTGCCGTACCAGGTGAAGGTCGACTGCAGGGAGACATCCTGCTGTACCTGCCAGCTCAGGGTTGAGTTCAGCGTGTACTCCGGGATGATCGACAGACGGTCGCCGGTCTCCTTGTTCTTGCTTTGCAGCATGTAGGTGATGTTGTTGGTCCAGTTGATGGTATCGCTGACCGGCACGTTCAGGGTGCCTTCCAGCCCTTCCACCACCGCTTTCGGCACGTTTTCCCACTGGTAAATATCGGTGCGGGTTCTGCCGAGCGACGTCTGGCCCACCGGCGCATAGCCCGCTTCAATCTTGTCGCGATAGTCGTTACGGAACCAGGTCACGCCCGCCAGCCAGCCGTCGCGTTTCCACTCCAGGCCGATCTCTTTGTTGATGCTGGTTTCGGCTTTCAGATCCTCGTTACCCAGCATATAGCAGCCGACGCCGTCGGAACTTGCGTAGCAACCCTGGCCCTTACTGTAGAGCAGGTAGTTCGGGTTGGTCTGGTACAGACTCGGGGCTTTATAGGCCCGGGCGATGCCCATCTTCAGGGTAAAATCATCTCCCAGACCCTGGGACAGGTTCAGGGACGGGCTCCAGTTGTTGCCCACGATGGAGTGATGGTCGAAGCGCAGCGCCGGGGTCAGCATGGTGCTGTCGGTCAGCTCCATGTTGTTCTCCGCGAACAGGGAGAAAATTTCCGCATCGGAGTACGGGCTGCGGCTGTCGCTTATCCCCGGAACCGCACCGCCCTGCAGGGCCTGGCCGTTGGAGGACATATCTTTCATCCGCTGCTGATCCCACTCGGCGCCCAGCGTCAGGTTCTGGTTAACGATAAAGTCGATCGGCAGGCTAATTTCGCTGTGCAGCATCACGTCGGACAGGTCGGTATCGGTGAACTTGTTGCTGTTGAACAGCCCCTCCAGACCGCCCGCCAGCCCTTCGCCGAGACGAGAGTTGCGGGTATGTTCGTACTGCGCCCAGTTGTTGGTGGTGATACCGTTATCCCAGCCGCCGGTCCAGGTCAGGGCGAAGTTCTGGCGATAGAGACGATTGGTCTCTTTGCCGTAGTTCTTCTTCACCAGCCCGTTGCTGCTGTTGTCGTTGTTGGTGTTCTGGGTATCGCCCGCGTAGAGGTTGTTCTGACGGCTGTAACCGGCTTCGAACTGCAGGGCCTGCATCGGGGCAAAGTCCCAGCGCAGCACGCCGTTGACGTCTTTATTCTCGACCCCTTCGCGTCCGGCTGGCAGGGTATCGGCATAGGCGCCGGTACGCTCAGACTGATGGCCCTGGTTAATGTCCCAGGCGTCGGCCTGGGTTTTATCCAGGTTGCCATACAGACGGAAGCTAAAATCCCCGCCCAGCGGGCCATTCAGGCTGAAGTTGGTGCGTTTGGTGGAGCCCTCTTCGTCATGCTCAGGGGCATTCAGATAGGTGTTCCAGGAGCCATGCCACTCGTTGCTGACCTTTTTGGTGATGATGTTCACCACGCCACCCGCCGCGCCGTTGCCGTATCGCGCTGCTGCCGGGCCACGGATCACTTCGATGCGCTCGATCATCTCTGGCGGCACCCAGCCGGTATCGCCGCGGGTATCACGCTCGCCGCGCCAGCCCAGACGGATAGAGTTGCGGCTGGTTACCGGCTTACCGTCAATCAGGATCAGGGTATTTTCCGGGCCCATGCCGCGAATATCAATCTGGCGATTGTTGCCGCGCTGGCCGCTGGTGGAGTTACCGGTGAGGTTCACGCCCGGCATGGTGCGGATGATCTCAGACACATCGCGTGCTGCCGGGTTTTTACGAATTTCATCGGCGGTGATGGTCGATACGCCCGGCGCCTGCAGGTTCTGCTCGGCGGCGGTGATCACCATAGTGTCTTCGTTGCCTGCGGTTTCGGCTGCCATCGCAGGCAGGGCCACACCGTAAATCCCCAGATTGACCAGTAAGGCCAGTGAGTGAAGCTTATTATTCATTGTCTGTCCTGCTTTTCAATGCCGCATGCCTCAGGGCTCCGTCCCGAATGGATGAGGCGGCGGAAGGATATCGCCCGCAGTCTGCGAAAACCCCTCGACCCTGAGTCAGTACGCAGCGCATGGCATGGTTATTTACTGTTCGCGCTTCCCACAGCGCGCCCATACGCTATTGCAAATGAAAATAGTTATCAATAATATTATCGATATTGTTTATCTTTAATCAAAAAAACCGAACAGGTCATGGGGTTATATCGGTGACGACGCTGGAAACGGGAAGCGACGGCTGGTGGCAGTCGAAACAGGGGCCCGAGTGGGTGCGGGAAGGGGACCATTACCGGGTGACTTTCTGGTGGCGCGATCCGGGCGGAACAGAGCACTCCTCGCCCCTGAAGCGGGTGTGGCTGTATATCACCGGCGTGACCGATCACCATCACAATGCCCGCCCGCAGACGCTGGCGCGCATTGCCGGAACCGACGTCTGGCAGTGGCAGGGCGAGTTCAGCCCACACTGGCGGGGCAGCTACTGTTTTATCCCCTCTGTTAATGAAGACGACTTCAGTAAGGCGGTGTTTGCCACCGATCCGCCGGACCGCATGGCCCTGCGTGAAGGCTGGCGCAAGCTTTTGCCTCGCGCGATTGCCGATCCGCTTAACGGCCAGCACTGGCGCGGCGGCCGCGGCCACCCGGTGTCGGCGCTGGAGATGCCCGAGGCCCCGGTTCAGCCCGGCTGGAATCAGCCTGACACCCCTTATATTCCCCCGCAGTCTGTTTCCTGGCAGAGCGCCAGGCTCGGCAACACCCGCCGGGTGTGGATCTTCACTACCGGTGAGGAAAACGTACAAGAACGTCCGCTGGCGGTGCTGCTCGACGGCCAGTTCTGGGCCGAAAGCATGCCGGTCTGGCCCGCGCTTTCTGCGCTCACCACCGCAGGCCAACTGCCCCCCGCGGTCTACGTGCTGATCGATGTGATCGACACCGCCCATCGCAGCCGCGAGCTGCCCTGTAACCCCGACTTCTGGCGGGCCTTGCAGGAGGAATTCCTTCCGCAGGTGCGCAAGCTGGCCCCGTTCAGCGATCGCGCCGACCGCACGGTGGTCGCCGGGCAGAGCTTTGGCGGCCTTTCCGCGCTCTATGCCGGGCTGCACTGGCCCGCGCGTTTCGGCTGCGTGCTCAGCCAGTCGGGCTCCTTCTGGTGGCCGCATCGCGGGGGCAAGCAGGACGGCGAGATTATCGAACAACTTAAAAACCAACAGCTGTCGGCGCAGGGGCTGCGCATTGTCCTTGAGGCGGGGCGACGGGAACCGCTGATCTACCGCGCCTGTCAGACGCTCTACGCCGAACTGCAGCACACGCAGCCGTCGGTTATCTGGCGCCCGGTGGACGGCGGACATGATGCACTTTGCTGGCGGGGAGGGCTGACGCAGGGGCTGATGACTCTCTGGCAGCCGATTATTTAATGACGGAGTCTGGTATGGAATTCAGTAACCCCTTCGACGATCCGCAGGGTCTGTTCGCCATTGTGCAAAACGCGCAGCAGCAGTACAGCCTGTGGCCGCAGCAGTGCGCCTTACCCGACGGCTGGCGCGTAGTGTGCGAGCCGCAGTCGCAGGACGCCTGTCAGCAGTGGCTTGCCGCCCGGTGGCAAACCCTGATCCCGGCCCATTTTGCACAGGTGAACCCATGAGCGCACAACTTCCTCTCGTGGCCGCCCAGCCGGGGATCTGGATGGCGGAACAGCTTTCCGACCTGCCTAACGCCTGGAGCGTGGCTCACTACGTCGAGCTGACCGGCCCGGTTGACGCACCCCTGCTGGCGAAAGCGGTGGTGGTGGGCATGATGCAGGCCGATACCCTGCGCATGCGTTTTACCGAAGACAACGGCGAGATCCGCCAGTGGGTGGACGACACCCTGATCCTGCCGCCGCCGCAGATCATCGACCTGCGTGCTGACGCCGATCCGCATGCCGCGGCACTGGCGCAGATGCACACCGATCTTAACCAGAACCTGCGCGTCGACAGCGGCCAGCCGCTGGCCTTCCACCTGCTGATTCAGGTGGCAGACAACCGCTGGTACTGGTATCAGCGTTATCACCATCTGGTGGTGGATGGCTTCAGCTTCCCGGCCATTACCCGCCAGATCGCCGCCATTTATCGCGGCTGGTCTGACGGCGATGCCACGCCGGAATCGCCGTTTACGCCGTTTGCGGAGGTGGTGGAGGAGTATCAGCGCTACCGCGACAGCGAAGCATATGTGCGCGACGGCACCTTCTGGGGCGAACAGCGCCAGCAGCTCCCGCCGCCGGTATCGCTCTCCAGTGCACCGCTGCCGGGTCGCGCTGCCACCACCGATATTCTGCGCCTGAAGCTGACCGCCGATCGTCAGGCCTTCAGCCGTTTAACCACGACCAGCCAGACCCAGCGCACCGACCTCGCCCTGGCGCTGGTAGCCCTGTGGCTGGCCCGCCTCACCGGACGGATGAACTATGCCGCCGGGTTTATCTTTATGCGCCGGATGGGCTCCGCGGCGCTGACCGCTACCGGCCCGGTGCTGAACGTCCTGCCGCTGGCGGTGAAGATTAATCCGCTGGAAACCCTGCCGGAGCTGGCCCAGCGCCTGGCCGGGCAGATGAAAAAGATGCGCCGCCATCAGCGTTACGACGCCGAGCAGATTGTCCGCGACAGCGGGCGCGCCGCCAGCGACGAAGCGCTGTTTGGCCCGGTGTTCAACGTTAAGGTCTTCGATTACCAGCTGGATATCGAAGGCGTGCAGGCGGTGACTCACACTCTCGCCACCGGCCCGGTCAACGACCTGGAGATGGCACTGTTCCCGGACGAGGAGGGCGGTCTGAGCATTGAGATCCTCGCCAACAAGCAGCGTTACGATGAGGCCACCCTGGTGCGCCACGTCGGGCGCCTGCATGGGATATTGGCGCAGTTTGCCGCCAATATCGACCTGCGCTGCGGGGAGGCCGAAACGGTTTCCGACGCCGAATATCAGCAGCTGGAAAAGATTAACCAGACAGCGGTTTCTCTGCCGCTCACCACCCTGAGCGGGCTGGTGGCAGAGCAGGCGGCGAAAACCCCGGACGCCCCGGCGCTGGCCGATGCGCAATACGAATTAACGTATCGCCAGATGCGCGAGCAGGTGGTGGCCCTGGCGAACCAGCTCCGTGCCCGGGGCGTGAAGCCCGGCGACAGCGTGGCGGTGGCGCTACCGCGTTCGGTATTCCTGACCCTGGCCCTGCACGCCATCGTCGAAGCAGGGGCCGCGTGGCTGCCGCTGGACACCGGCTATCCCGACGACCGCCTGCAGATGATGATCGAGGACGCGAAACCGTCGCTGCTCATTACTACTGACGACCAGCGCCCGCGCTTCAGCCATCTGCCCGTGGCGGTATTTAGTTACAACACACTATTCAATGCTGAGGGCAGCGCACCGCTCAACCTCAGTGCCCCGGAACAGACCGCCTATATCATCTTTACCTCCGGCTCGACAGGGCGGCCGAAAGGGGTGATGGTCGGCCAGACCGCCATCGTCAACCGCCTGCTGTGGATGCAAAACCACTACCCGCTCACCGCCGCAGACGTGGTGGCCCAGAAAACGCCGTGCAGCTTTGACGTCTCGGTATGGGAGTTTTGGTGGCCGTTTATCGCCGGGGCGAAGCTGGTGATGGCCGAGCCGGAGGCGCACCGCGACCCGCTGGCGATGCAGGATTTCTTCGCGAAGTACGGCGTCACCACCACCCATTTTGTCCCCTCGATGCTGGCGGCCTTTGTCGCCTCGCTGACCCCGGAAAACGTCGCCTGCTGCGCCAGCCTGAAACAGGTGTTCTGCAGCGGCGAAGCCCTGCCAACCGCCCTGTGCCGGGAGTGGGAGCAACTCACCCACGCGCCGCTGCATAATCTGTATGGCCCCACCGAAGCAGCGGTGGATGTCAGCTGGTATCCGGCCTTTGGCCCGGAACTGGCGGCAGTGGAGGGCAACAGCGTGCCGATCGGCTTCCCGGTGTGGAATACCGGCCTGCGCATTCTGGATGCGATGATGCGTCCGGTGCCGTTCGGCGTGGCGGGGGATCTTTATCTCACCGGCATCCAGCTGGCGCAGGGGTATCTGGGCCGTCCGGATCTGACCGCCAGCCGCTTTATCGCCGACCCGTTCGCGCCGGGCGAGCGCATGTATCGCACCGGAGACGTGGCCCGCTGGCTGGATAACGGCGCGGTGGAATATCTCGGCCGCAGCGACGATCAGCTGAAAATCCGCGGCCAGCGCATTGAGCTGGGGGAAATCGACCGGGCAATGCTGACCCTGCCGGACGTGGCCCAGGCGGTGACCCATGCCTGCGTCATCAACCAGGCGGCGGCTACCGGCGGTGATGCCCGCCAGCTGGTGGGCTACGTGGTGTCGGAGTCCGGCCTGCCGCTGGACCGCGACGCGTTGCTGGCTGAACTGAAAACCCAGCTGCCGCCCCATATGGTGCCGGTGGTGTTGCTGCAGCTCAGCGCGCTGCCACTCAGCGCCAACGGTAAGCTGGATCGCAAGGCGCTACCGCTGCCGGAACTAACGGTAAAAACCCAGGGCCGCGCCCCGGAAAGTGAAACCGAAAAGGCGATTGCCGCGGCGTTCTCTACGCTGCTGGGCTGCGAGATCAACGATATCGAGGCGGATTTCTTTGCCCTCGGCGGCCACTCGCTGCTGGCGATGCGTCTTGCCGCCAGTCTGAGCCGTCACTTTACCCGCCAGGTTACCCCTGGGCAGGTGATGGTAGCCTCGACGGTGGGCAAGCTGAGCGCGTTGCTGGCATCCGACATCAGCGACGAGCAGGCCCGGCGTCTGGGGTACGAGACGATATTGCCCCTGCGCGAAAGCCACGGCCCGACGCTGTTCTGCTTCCATCCGGCCTCCGGATTCGCCTGGCAGTTCAGCGTCCTGGCGCGCTACCTCCATCCGCGCTGGTCGATCGTGGGTATCCAGTCGCCGCGACCGGGGCCGATGCAGCACTGCGCCACCCTGGATGAGGTGATCGATCAGCATCTGGCCACGCTGCGCGCTCAGCAACCGCACGGGCCCTATCATCTGTTCGGCTATTCGCTGGGCGGCACGCTGGCCCAGGGCATCGCCGCCCGCCTGCGCGCGCAGGGTGAAGAGGTGGCGTTCCTCGGCCTGCTGGATACCTGGCCGCCGGAGACGCAAAACTGGTCCGAAAAAGAGGCTAACGGCCTCGATCCGGAAGTGTTAGCGGAGATCGAGCGTGAGCGTCAGGCGTTCCTCGCCGCTCAACAGGGGCAGGCATCCGGGGAGCTGTTCAGCGCCATCGAAGGCAACTATGCCGATGCGGTGCGTCTCCTGACCACGGCGCACAGTGCAACGTTTGACGGCAAAGCGACGCTGTTTGTTGCCGAACGCACGCGGACGATGGATCCGCTCGCCGCCTGGACACCGTGGGTAGGGGAGCTGGAGGTCTATCACCAGGACTGCGCCCACGTAGACATCATCTCCCCGCAGGCGTTTGAGACGATAGGACCGGTGTTGAAAGGGATATTAGAGTAGTGAAAACGCCCGGCGGCGCTGCGCTTGCCGGGCCTACGGTCCGCGCCGTAATGGGTTCGTAGGCCGGGTAAGGCGAAGCCGCCACCAGGCATTTAACGTCGGCCTAAAGGTACCACCAGCGGGGTGCCCGCTACCGGATCGTCAATAATCATGCAGCGCATCCCGTAGATCCGCTCGATCAACGCCGGGGTGACAATCTCTTTCGGTGCCCCCTCGGCCACAATCTTTCCGTCGCGCAGGGCAATCAAATGGGTGGCATAGCGACAGGCCTGGTTGAGGTCGTGCAGCACCGCAGCCAGGGTAAAGCCCTGGGTGCGGTTCAGGTCGCTCAGCAGCTCCAGGAGATCGATCTGATGGCTGATGTCCAGCCAGGTGGTCGGCTCGTCCAGCAGCATGATCGACGTCTCCTGGGCCAGCACCATCGCAATCCACGCCCGCTGGCGCTGCCCCCCGGAGAGGGTGTCCACGCTCTGCGCCGCCAGATCGGTAATCCCGGTGGCCTGCATCGCTTTCGTGACCGCCACGTCATCCTCTTTACGCCAGCGGGTGAACAGCGGCTGGTGCGGATAGCGCCCGCGCGCCACCAGCTCCTGCACTGTGATATCCCCCGGCGTAGTGGCGTTTTGCGCCAGCAGCCCGACCCGGCGCGCCACCTCTTTGCTGGCATAGCGCTGGATCTGCTCCCCGTCCAGAAACACATTGCCGTGCAGCGGGGTCATCAGGCGGCTGAGGGTGCGCAGCAGCGTCGACTTGCCGCAGCCGTTGGGGCCGATAATGGCGGTGAAGTGGCCGTCGGGGATCGCCACCTGCAGATCCTCGGCCACGATTTTTTTACCGTAGCCGAGGGTCAGATTTTCGCCGCGCAAGCGGGTTAGATTGGCACTCATTTCTTGCGGGACTCCTGAACAAGCAAGACGATGAGGTAGATGCCGCCAAGACTGACGGTCACGACCCCCAC
The DNA here is from genome assembly GCF_025566055.1 of Leclercia tamurae. GTDB lineage: Bacteria > Pseudomonadota > Gammaproteobacteria > Enterobacterales > Enterobacteriaceae > Enterobacter > Enterobacter tamurae. Next base: position 383,922 of record NZ_JAMHKS010000077.1, on the reverse strand, counting down.
CGGAAGTTGATACGGCATAAACAGCTGCTGGGCGCAGAGATCCGCCGCCAGCAGCAGCAGCGATCCGCACAGCGCCGACTGGGTTAACCCCCAGCGGGCGGTGCCGCTCAGGCGGCGGGCGATGTGCGGTGCTACCAGCGCAATAAAGGAGATCGGCCCGGCAATGGCCGTCGCGGCTGCGGTTAATACCACCGCTACCAGCATCAGCAGCAGTCGCGAACGCTCAACGCTGACCCCCAGCGCGCAGGCGCTGTCGTCACCCATCTCCAGCAGACGCATGCGCTTCACCAGCAGCAAGGCACAGACAAACATCAGCAGGATCAGCGGGGCGGCGGGCAGGGTTTTGGCCCACGTCAGGCCGTTGAGCGACCCGGCGAACCACAGCCCGGCAGAGAGCGAGGTCTCCAGCGAGGCCTGCAGCAGCAGCCAGGTGTTAAAGGCCATCAGCATGGCGCGCATGCCGATGCCAATGATAATCAGGCGGAAGGTTTCGATCCCGTCACGCCACGCCAGCCCCCAGACGATCAGCGAGGTGAGGATCCCGCCCGCCATCGCCGCCAGGGTAATGGCCGTCAGGTGTTGACCAAACAGCACCATCGCCACCAGCACGCCGCTCCAGGCCCCGGTGTTAAAGCCCATCACGTCCGGACTGCCCAGCGGGTTGCGCATCAGCGACTGGAAAATCGCGCCGCTGATCCCCAGAGCTGCACCCACCAGCAGGGCCATCATCACCCTTGGTAAGCGCCATTCGGTGACCACCATGGTGATATTGCGCGGCGCGCTGCCGGTGAGGGCATTGAAGACCTGGGCGAAATCAAGCGTCACCGCCCCGCTGCGCAGGCTAAACAGGGCCACGCCGAGGCTGACCAGTATCAGCATCAGGCAGCTGATAACTAAACGACGGGATGGGGCCATCACAGTCCACCTCCGCGCTTGCGGCGTACCAGGAAGATCAGCACCGGCGCGCCGATAAAGGCGCTGACCACCGATACCCGCAGCTCGCCGGGCACCAGCAGGCGTCCGATAATATCGGCAAACAGCAGCAGGGCAGGGGTGGCAAGCAGCGTCACCGGCAGGGACCAGCGGTGATCGGCCCCCACCAGCCAGCGTGCCATGTGCGGCATCATCAGGCCGATAAAGGCGATAGGGCCGACCACTGCCGTGGCGCTGCCGCACAGAACGGTGATGGTCAGTAATCCGAGCAACTGGGTACGCGCCACGCGACTGCCGAGGGCGGTGGCGGTGTCGCTGCCGAGGCTCAGGCTGTTGAGCGCCCGGCTTAACAGCAGCGCCACGACGGCGGCGATCAGCACCGGCACGCTCACCACCTGTAAGGTTTGCAGGGTGCGGATATCCAGCGAGCCCGCCTGCCAGAAGCGCAGCTGATCGTAAACGTCCGGGTTAAGCAGGGCGATGCCGTTGGATAAACCGTCCAGCACCGCGCCCAGCGCCACGCCCGCCAGGGTCAGGCGCACCGGGCTGAGCTGGCCTCCGCCCTGGCTGCCGGTAAAGGCCACCAGTAATGAGGCGGCAAAGGCCCCACACAGGGCCATCACCAGCTGTTCGCCGGGGGAGGAGAAACCAAACAGCGCCGCGCCCAGCACAATGGCAAAGCTGGCCCCGGCGTTAACGCCGAGAATGCCCGGGTCGGCCAGCGGATTGCGGGTCAGGGTTTGCATCAGCGCCCCGGCGAGACCGAGAGCGGCACCCGCCAGCAGTCCGGCGAGGGTGCGCGGCAGACGGGCATCCCGCACGATGGTGCAGTCGGCGCTTTGACAGGTGGCGGTGAGGGCATCGACCACCACGGAAAACGGCAGCGGTTTCGCACCCACCGACAGGCTGAGGGCAATCGCAAACGTGAGTAGCAGCAGTAAACCGGGCACGGCAAGGGCGCGTGACGCGGAAGAGGAGTACGACATAGCAACGTCCATGATTTGATAATGATAGTAATTATCGTTATCTATCTTATTTATCTATGTTAGCATGTGCGGCCATGGAATTGGTACAAAAGAAACCATTAAGGCTTTGTAATGACCCGACAATCCTGGCTGCTCAACCTCAGCCTGTTGAAGACCCATCCGGCGTTTCGTGCTGTTTTTATTGCCCGTTTTATCTCCATTTTATCCCTTGGCCTGCTCGGCGTGGCCGTACCGGTGCAAATCCAGATGATGACCCACTCCAGCTGGCTGGTGGGGCTGGCCGTCACCCTGACCGGCGGAGCAATGTTTATCGGTCTGATGGTCGGCGGGGTACTGGCGGATCGCTACGAGCGTAAAAAGCTGATTTTGCTGGCGCGCGGCACCTGTGGGGTGGGATTTGTCGGTCTCTGTCTGAATGCGATGTTGCCGGAGCCGTCGTTGATTGCCATCTATGCCCTGGGCCTGTGGGACGGATTTTTTGCATCAATAGGGGTGACGGCGCTGCTGGCAGCGACACCGGCGCTGGTAGGGCGTGAAAACCTGATGCAGGCGGGGGCGATCACCATGCTGACCGTGCGTCTGGGGTCGGTGATCTCACCGATGGTGGGCGGCCTGCTGCTCGGCACCGGCAATGTGGCCTGGAACTATGGCCTGGCGGCGGCGGGGACCTTTATCACCACCTTAACCCTGCTGCGTCTGCCGCTGCTGCCGCCACCGCCGCAGCCGCGTGAACATCCGCTGAAATCGCTGATGGCGGCGATCCGTTTTCTGTTCAGTAATCCGCTGATTGGCGGCATCGCCCTGCTGGGCGGCCTGCTGACGATGGCCAGCGCGGTGCGGGTACTCTATCCGGCACTGGCGATGGAGTGGCAGATGAGCGTGTCGCAGATTGGCCTGCTGTATGCGGCGATCCCGCTGGGGGCGGCTTTTGGCGCGCTCACCAGCGGTAACCTGGCGCAGAGTGCCCGCCCGGGGCTGATTATGCTGCTGGCGACCCTGGCCTCGTTTATTGCGATTGGTTTCTTCAGCCTGATGCCGGTCTGGGCGCTGGGCGTGATCTGTCTGGCGCTGTTTGGCTGGCTGAGCGCGGTCAGCTCGCTGCTGCAATATACCCTGATCCAGACCCAGACTCCGGAAGCGATGCTCGGACGCATCAACGGTCTGTGGACGGCGCAGAACGTGACGGGTGATGCCATAGGCGCCGCCATTCTCGGTGGGCTGGGAGTGATAATGACCCCGGTGGCCTCGGCCAGCACCAGCGGGTTTGTGCTGGCGATGGTAGGGGCGATACTGCTGGTGGCCCTGGCGGAGTTACGCCGGTTCCGGCAGGAGCCGACAGTTATTGAAGAAGTATAATGGTTGGGTTTTGTAGGCCGTGTAAGGCGTAGCCGCCACCCGGCAAAAGCGCCCGGCGGCGCTGCGCTTGCCGGGCCTACGGGGTCAGAGCCCTTTATTTAAATAATTCCTCTAAACGCCCTAATACCCGCATCGCGCTGAAGTAATCCAGACGGAAAGTCTCGGTACCCAGCGCCCAGACGCGTTTGTTTTGCACCGCTGGCAGATGGGCCAGCAGCGGGTTGGCGTAGATCGCATTCACATCCTTCTGATCCCCGGCAAACAGGAACAGCCCTTCGCCGTTCAGCCCGGTCGCCAGGTTTTCACCCCCTAACTGCACAATGTCGTGGCGCTTGCCCTGGCTCTGGGAGGCGTTCAGCCCGGCGGGCGGGGTGGCAAGCGTGAAGCCCAGCTGTTGCAGCAGCTTGCCCTGCGCCGACTCGGCGGTCCAGAGGTTGGCGCTGTGGGCCGCGGCGGTATAGACAATGGCGTTCACCGGCTGCGGGGGCTGCTTCAGCTGCTGTTTCACCCGGGTGAGCTGTGTATCAAACTCCGCAATCCGCGCCGCAGCCTGCTTCTCCTGTCCGGTAATGGTCCCCAGCTGGGTCAGCAGCGCCTGCCAGCTTTTGTCGTCGTAGTTGATCACCAGCGTCGGGGCGATGGCCGAGAGCTGATCGTAGAGCGCCACGGCAGAATCCCCGCCGGTGGCGCTGACCAGGATCAGATCCGGCATCTGGGCGGCAACGGCTTCGGCACTCGGCTCACCGATGTACAGGCGTGCGAGCTTGCGCTGTTTAGCCACCTCGCCCCACTGGCGCAAAAAGCCCTGATCGTCCGCCACCCGGTTGTTTGGCGTGGTCGCCCCGCTGGCAATCACCGGGGCATCAATCGCCAGCAGCGAGCCGGTGAGGGTGACGCTGGTGGAGACAATCCGCGTCGGTTTGCTGTCCAGCGTGTGGGTTCCGTGACTGTCCGTGACCTGACGCGGCCAGTCGGCGGCCAGCGCTGAGGTTAATCCTGAAATTAAAAGTCCCGTTAAAAGCAGGGTGTTACGACAAACAGCGGGCAGTTTCACTAAGGGGCATCCTGTTTTCGTTGGGGTTAATGCTTCTCATTTTCATAAATGAACCGCCGGGATGCAAGCGATAGTCGCACAAGTTGCGCCGTCGACGGTTGACACCATCGCGCTCTGGGATTAGGTTAGCCAGCGAAAATATAAATGATAATAATTCTTACTGCTTTTATCATTTCAGGAGGATGATATGGATACGTCACTGGCTGAGGACGTTCAGCACACCGCGACCACGCTGCAAAAAGAGAGCTTCTTCTTTATGTCGCCTTATCGCAGCTTTACTACGTCTGGCTGTTTTGCCCGATTTTCCACCCCAGCCGTCGGCGGCGACGATCCGGCCAGCGCGTTTCAGCAGCAGCTGGCGCAGGCCTTTGCCGACGCCAAAGCCGCCGGGATTGCTAACCCGGTGATGGTGGGGGCGATCCCCTTTGATACCCGCCAGCCGTCGTCGCTGTTCATTCCGCAGGAGTGGCAAAGCTTTGCCCGCCCGGCGCGCCAGCAGTCTGCCCGCTATGCCACCCGGACCTCACCGCTGACGGTCACATCCCGCACCGAGATCCCGGCCCAGTTAGCCTTTGAAGAGATGGTGGCCCGCGCCGCCGCCCTGACCGCCACCCCGCGCGTCAATAAGGTGGTGCTGTCGCGCCTGATCGATATCACCACTGAACAGAATCTCGACAGCGGCGCGCTGCTGGAAAAACTGATTGCCCAGAACCCGGCCAGCTTTAACTTCCACGTCCCGCTGGAGGATGGCGGGGTGCTGCTCGGCGCCAGCCCCGAACTGTTGCTACGTAAAGAGGGGGCGCATTTCAGCTCCCTGCCGCTGGCCGGTTCCGCGCGGCGTCAGCCGGACGACATGCTCGATCGCGAGGCGGGCAACAAGCTGCTGGCCTCGGCAAAAGATCGTCATGAACATGAGTTGGTCACCCAGGCGATGAAAGCGGTCCTGACCCCGCGCAGCCATCAGCTGACCATGCCTGCTTCTCCGCAGCTGGTGACCACCCCGACCCTGTGGCACCTCGCCACCCCGGTGGAAGGCGACGCGCGTGAAGATGAAAACGCCCTGACCCTGGCCTGCCTGCTGCACCCGACCCCGGCCCTGAGCGGCTTCCCGCACCAGGCGGCGAAAGAACTGATTGCCGAGCTGGAGCCGTTCGACCGCGAACTGTTCGGCGGCATCGTCGGCTGGTGCGACAGCGAAGGCAACGGCGAGTGGGTAGTGACCATCCGCTGCGCGCGCCTTCGCGCCAACAGCGTGCGCCTGTTTGCTGGCGCCGGAATTGTCCCTGCCTCCTCACCGGTGGCCGAGTGGCGCGAGACCGGCGTCAAACTGACTACCATGCTCAACGTTTTCGGCCTGCACTAAGGATCCACCATGACTATTCCCTTTACCCGCTGGCCCGACGACTTCGCTCGCCGCTACCGTGAGAAAGGCTACTGGCAGGATCTGCCCCTGACAGAGATCCTGACCCGCCACGCCGACAGCGATGCGCTGGCGATTATCGACGGCGAACGCCGCATCACCTGGCGCCAGTTCCAGCAGTCCGTCAATAATCTCGCGGCGGCCCTGCAGGCGCAGGGTGTCCAGCGGGGCGAAACCGCCCTCGTGCAGCTGGGCAACGTCGCCGAGTTCTACATTACCTTTTTCGCGCTGTTGCAGGTGGGCGTGGCCCCGGTCAATGCCCTCTTCAGCCATCAGCGCAGCGAGCTGAACGCCTACGCCAGCCAGATTGAACCCACGCTGTTGATTGCCGACCGTGCACATGGGCTGTTTGCTGGCGACGACTTCATCAATTCCTTTGTCGATCAGCACCCCTCCGTGCGGGTGGTATTGCTGCGCGGCGAAGGGCTGGAGACAGAGATCGCCCGCCCGGCAGAGAACTTTATCCCCAGCCCGACCCCGGCCGATGAGGTAGCTTTCTTCCAGCTCTCCGGCGGCAGCACCGGCACGCCAAAGCTGATCCCGCGCACGCACAACGACTATTACTACAGCATCCGTCGCAGCAACGAGATCTGCGGTATTAGTGCGCAAACCCGCTACCTGAACGCCCTCCCGGCGGCGCACAATTTCGCGATGAGTTCCCCCGGCTCGCTGGGGATCTTTATGGCCGGGGGCTGCGTGGTGCTGGCCAACGATCCGAGCGCCACGCTCTGCTTCCCGCTGATCGCACAGCATCAGATCACCGTCACCTCGCTGGTGCCGCCTGCGGTCAGCCTGTGGCTACAGGCCATCGCAGAAGGGGCAGGCAATGCCCAACTGGCCTCGCTGCAGCTGTTGCAGGTGGGCGGGGCGCGACTCTCCGCCACCCTGGCGGCCCGCATTCCGGCGGAGATCGGCTGCCAGCTCCAGCAGGTGTTTGGCATGGCCGAGGGGCTGGTGAACTACACCGCGCTGGACGATGCCCCGGAACGCATCATGAATACCCAGGGCCGCCCGATGTGCGCGGATGACGAAGTGTGGGTAGCCGATGAGCACGGCAATCCGCTGCCGCGCGGCGAGGTCGGGCGTCTGATGACCCGCGGGCCTTACACCTTCCGCGGCTACTACAAGAGCCCGGAACACAACGCCAGCGCTTTTGATGCCAACGGCTTTTACTGCTCCGGGGATCTGATCGCCATCGACGAGCAGGGCTACATCACCGTGCAGGGGCGTGAGAAAGATCAGATCAACCGTGGCGGGGAAAAAATTGCCGCCGAAGAGGTAGAAAACCTGCTCCTGCGCCACGAGGCGGTGATCCACGCCGCGCTGGTCAGCATGGAGGACAGCCTGCTGGGCGAGAAGAGTTGCGCGTATCTGGTGGTGAAACAGCCCCTGCGCGCGGTCGAGGTGCGCCGCTTCCTGCGCGAGCAGGGCGTGGCTGAATTCAAACTGCCGGATCGCGTGGAGTGCCTGGAGGCACTGCCCCTGACGCCGGTAGGCAAAGTCGATAAAAAACAATTACGCCTGTGGCTGGCCGAACGGGCGCAGGGCTGAGGAGCAGAAGATGGCAATTCCAAAATTAACCGGTTACGCGCTGCCAGGCGCGGCAGATCTGCCGACCAACAAAGTGAACTGGACGATGGAGCCCGCGCGCGCCGCGCTGCTGATCCACGATATGCAGGAGTATTTCCTCAATTTCTGGGGTGATAACTGCCCGATGATGGCTCAGGTGGTGGCGAACATCGCCCGCCTGCGCGACTACTGCAAACAGCACAATATCCCGGTCTACTATACCGCCCAGCCGAAAGAGCAGAGCGATGAAGACCGCGCCCTGCTGAATGACATGTGGGGGCCGGGCCTGACCCGCTCCCCGGAGCAGCAGCGCATTGTTGCGGAGCTCACTCCGGATGAAGCCGACACCGTGCTGGTGAAGTGGCGCTACAGCGCCTTCCACCGCTCGCCGCTGGAGCAGATGCTGAAAGAGAGCGGCCGCGACCAGCTGATTATCACCGGCGTGTACGCTCACATCGGCTGCATGACCACCGCCACCGACGCCTTTATGCGCGATATTCAGCCGTTCTTCGTCGCCGATGCGCTGGCGGATTTCACCCGTGACGAGCATCTGATGTCGCTCAACTATGTGGCCGGTCGGTCCGGGCGCGTGGTGACCACTGACGAACTGCTGCCGTCCATTCCGGTCTCGAAAGCGGCGCTGCGCGAGCTGATCCTGCCTTTGCTGGATGAGTCCGACGAGCCGCTGGATGACGAAAACCTGATCGACTACGGTCTGGATTCGGTGCGGATGATGGCCCTGGCGGCGCGCTGGCGCAAAGTGCATGGCGATATCGACTTCGTGATGCTGGCGAAAAACCCGACCCTCGATGCATGGTGGGCGCTGCTCTCCCGCGAGGTGAAGTAATGGCTACGTTCGATTTCACCGGGAAAACCGTCTGGGTGACCGGAGCCGGGAAAGGCATCGGTTACGCCACCGCGCTGGCGTTCGCTGAGGCGGGCGCGCAGGTGACGGGCTTTGACGTTGCCTTCCCGCAGGCAAATTATCCCTTTGCCACCGAAGTGCTGAACGTGGCGGATGCTGTTCAGGTGAACAATGTTTGCGGACGTTTACTGGCGACGGTTGAACGTCTGGACGTGCTGGTGAATGCCGCCGGGATCCTGCGGATGGGGGCGACTGACCAGCTCTCGCAGGAGGACTGGCAGCAGACCTTTGCGGTCAACGTCGGCGGGGCGTTCAATCTGTTCCAGCAGACGATGGGCCAGTTCCGTCGTCAGCAGGGCGGGGCGATTGTCACCGTCGCCTCCGACGCGGCGCACACTCCGCGCATCGGTATGAGCGCTTATGGGGCCTCGAAAGCGGCGCTGAAAAGCCTGGCCCTGACCGTCGGCCTGGAGCTGGCGGGCAGCGGCGTGCGCTGTAATCTGGTGTCGCCGGGCTCTACCGATACCGACATGCAGCGCACCCTGTGGGTGAGCGACGACGCAGAACAGCAGCGCATTCGCGGCTTTGGCGAGCAGTTTAAGCTCGGCATTCCGCTGGGCAAAATCGCCCGTCCGCAGGAGATTGCCAGTACCGTGCTGTTCCTCGCCTCCGATCTCGCCAGCCACATCACCCTGCAGGATATTGTGGTGGATGGCGGCTCCACCCTGGGGGCCTAGATGATCTGGAAACGACATTTATCCCTGGAGGCGCTGAACGCCACCAGCCTGAACACCCTGGTGGCGCATCTGGGGATCCTCTATACCCGCATCGGCGACGATACGCTGGAAGCCGAGATGCCGGTGGATACCCGCACCCATCAACCGTTTGGTCTGCTGCACGGCGGCGCGTCGGCGGCGCTGGCGGAGACCCTGGGGTCGATGGCCGGTTTTCTGATGACCCGCGACGGACAGAGTGTGGTGGGGACCGAGCTGAACGCCACTCATCACCGGGCGGTGTCGCAGGGCATGGTGCGCGGGGTGTGTCAGCCGCTGCACCTCGGACGCACCAGCCAGAGCTGGGAGATTGTGGTGTATGACGAGCAGGGACGGCGATGCTGTACCTGCCGGTTAAGTACCATGGTATTGGGATAGGTTGTGCGCTGTTGCCGGGTGTTGTAGGCCCGGTAAGGCGAAGCCGCCACCGGGCGTTTCGCGCATGGCGGTTACAACATGGAAACAATCCGCTTCAACAACCGGATACGTGGCTCAATCGAGGCCTTATCCAGCCACTCTGCCGGGCTGTGGAAACCGGCCCCGATCGGGCCAAAACCGTCGAGGGTCGGAATACCGAGCGCCGCGGTATGGTTCGCATCGCTGCCGCCGCCGACCGCCTGCCATGTGATGGCGACCCCTTCTTCGCGTCCGGCTTTCTCAACCTGCGCCATCAACGCCTGTGTCGCTTCGCTGGCGGCCATCGCCGGTTTATGGTTCACGCGGGTGAGGGTGGTGGTGACCCCGTCGAGAAAACCTTTCGCGCATAACGCCTCCAGCGCCTGATGCACCCGATCGTATTCATCGTTCTCCCAGAAGCGCACGTCCAGCTCGGCATCTGCACTGTCGGCCACCACGTTGCCCGCGCTGCCGCCTTGTATCACCCCAGCGTTCAGCGTGGTGCCGCGTGCCAGGTCGGTTAAGTTGTTAATCGCCAGAATGCTGTGGGCCAGCGCCACGATCGCCGAACGGCCTTTTTCCGGGTCGTTACCGGCATGGGCCGCCACGCCGCTGAAGTGTAGCTGATAGCCCGCCATTCCTTTACGCGCTTTCACCAGTGACCCGTCGGCACGGGCAGCTTCGCACACCAGCACGCAGCGGGAACGTGTTGCCAGCTCGCCGATCCAGTGGTGCGAGTACACCGAGCCGGTCTCCTCGTCCGGGTTCATCGACACCGCAATCGACAGCCGCTGCTTATCGGCCACGTCCAGCCCGCGCATCGCCCACAGAATATTGAGCAGGCCGCTCTTCATGTCCGAGACGCCAGGACCGTACAGCCGGGTGTCATCCTGACTTAACGGGCGCGCTGCCACCGTGCCCGGAGCAAATACCGTGTCGAGATGGCCGACCAGCAGCACGTCGAATTGTTGCGCCTGCGGTTTGTTGGTGACAAACACGCCGGGGCCCACCCGATCGCCCAGGTCAACCTGTTCGGTGTGCCAGCCTTCAGCCTGCCACAGGCGCTGCATAATGCCCGCTACCGTCGCCACGCCGTCGAGGGTTTTGGTTCCGCAGTCAACGTTGACCAGGGTTTTCAGCTCTTCAATATAGTGTTCAAGATTCATGAGACGTCCTTTTTCAGAGAATAATGCGCATCAGCAGCATGGCTAAGAAGGCGTTAATCACCGAGATGGCGATCATCAGCGGAATGCGGGTGGCGCGGGTGCCAATCACCCCGAGGATGCGCCCGAGGTACTGCACCTGGGAGCCCATCAGGTAGATGGCCGGGGCGAGGATCGCCAGATGTTCGCCGGTGAGAATGCCCTTATCAAACAGGCCGATAGCGACGCCAATGCCGCCGCCCATCGACATCCAGCCGCCGATCAGCACCGCGGCGGCTTCCCCCGGCAGGCCAAACAGACCCATCAGCGGGGCGAATAGCATCCCCAGTCCTTTTAATGCGCCGGTGATCTCCAGCGCTTTAATGATGATAAAGGCCATCACCACGTTCGGCAGGGTGCTGCTGGTGGCGATACCCCAGCCTTTGCGGGCGCCTTCAACAAAGACGTCGGTGATAACAGGATTGGTGTTCGGGGCGCTCATCAGGCTTCTCCTTCTGCCGGGGTAGTGACGGGGGCTTTAGTCTGGAATCTGACAATCAGGCGCATCATATTGGCGCCGACGATTTTCATGATAAACATCACCGCAATACAGGCCCCGATGGAGGTTGGCACCGCCGCCGTGCCGTCGATAGCCACCAGGGTGAAGAGGATCGCGCCGGAGGAGAAGAAGTTGGTGATCATCGCGCCCGCCGAGAACTGGAACATGGCGAAGACATCTTTTTCGTTCTCGCTGATCTGCCCTTCATCCGCGAGGTTGCGGGTGAGCGACGCCCCCACATCGGTACTTTGCAGACTGCCGATCAACGCCAGCCCGGTAGTGCCGGGAATGCCCAGCAGCGGGCGCAGCAGCGGCGTCAGCAGCTTGCGTGCGGCCCGCAGCGCGCCATAATGCTCCAGCACGTTGATCATGCCGAGGGCAAACATCACCGCTGGAATAAGACCCAGAGCAAACAGAAAACCGTCCATCGCGCCGCTGCCGCCGGTGCCGCGAAAGGCACTGGTGGCGGTGGTTAAGGTGCCATCCTGCAGACTCGCTTTACTGACCACTTTGCCGAATGCACCGTTCAGGGTGGTGAAATCGAACACGCCATACCACTCTTTTCCGCCTAACAGGCCGGAGAAAAATACTGCCGCAAACGCCAGAGCGAAATACGCGCCGGGACCAACCTTGTACTCCTCAGGGGGTAAACTTTTCATATCCATTTCCTTGTTAACGTAGTGTCCTGCAAGGCTATTCTGGTGAGAAAAAGCAGAAAAAAACTGATGTAAATCATCCTGTAATTTCAGTTAAGAGAAAAATTGTTTGAATTGTGAGCTGGATAAGCCGGGAGCGGGGTGAAAGTGATCGGCTTAACAATGTTATGTAAATGACTGGTTGGATGTCTGTTTTTACGTGTAGTTGAGTTGTTAAATCTTAAGCGAGTGTTATAGATACAAAATGTAACATCTCACTTCTGCGATGATGGAAACCATATCATGAACAACTCAGGGAAATACCTCATCTGGGCAGGGCTCTCGGTGGTGGGGGCCTTTGCGCTGGGCTATATCGCCCTCAACCGCGGTGAACAGATCAATGCGCTGTGGATAGTCGTCGCAGCGGTCTGTATCTATCTGATTGCCTACCGTTTTTACGGTAAGTTTATCGCCCGTAACGTGCTCTCTGTCGATCCGACGCGCATGACGCCTGCGGTGCGGCATAACGACGGTCTGGACTACGTCCCGACCGACAAAAAGGTTCTGTTTGGTCACCACTTTGCCGCTATCGCCGGAGCCGGGCCGCTGGTCGGGCCGGTGCTTGCCGCGCAGATGGGCTATCTCCCGGGGATGATCTGGATCCTCGCCGGGGTGGTGCTGGCCGGGGCGGTGCAGGACTTTATGGTGCTGTTCGTCTCCACCCGCCGCGACGGGCGCTCGCTCGGCGAGCTGGTGAAAGAGGAGATGGGCCCTACCGCCGGGGTGATTGCCCTAGTGGCCTGCTTTATGATCATGGTGATTATCCTCGCCGTACTGGCGATGATCGTGGTGAAAGCCCTGACCCACAGCCCGTGGGGGACTTACACCGTCGCCTTTACCATTCCACTGGCGATCTTCATGGGGATCTACATTCGCTATCTGCGCCCGGGGCGCATTGGCGAAGTGTCGGTGATTGGCCTGTTCTTCCTGATTTTCGCCATTATCTCCGGCGGCTGGGTGGCCGAGAGCCCAACCTGGGCCCCGTACTTTGACTATACCGGCGTGCAGCTGACCTGGATGCTGGTGGGCTACGGCTTTGTGGCGGCGGTGCTGCCGGTGTGGCTGCTGCTGGCTCCGCGCGATTACCTCTCCACCTTCCTGAAAATCGGCACCATTGTCGGCCTGGCGATCGGCATTCTGATTATGCGTCCGACCCTGACCATGCCTGCGGTGACCAAGTTTATTGACGGCACCGGCCCGGTCTGGTCCGGCAACATGTTCCCGTTCCTGTTTATTACCATCGCCTGTGGCGCGGTCTCTGGCTTCCATGCCCTGATCGCCTCCGGCACCACGCCGAAGATGCTGGCCAATGAAAGCCAGGCCTGCTTTATCGGCTACGGCGGCATGCTGATGGAGTCCTTCGTCGCCATTATGGCGCTGGTCTCGGCCTGCATTATCGATCCGGGCGTCTACTTTGCGATGAACAGCCCGATTGCAGTGCTGGCTCCGGCCGGTACGGCGGACGTGGTGGCCTCTGCGGCCCAGGTGGTGAGCGGCTGGGGCTTTGCTATTACCCCGGAAACCCTGACCCATATCGCCAATGAGGTGGGTGAGCAGTCGATTATCTCCCGTGCGGGCGGGGCGCCGACCCTGGCGGTGGGGATGGCCTACATTCTGCACGGCGCGCTGGGCGGCCTGATGGATGTGTCGTTCTGGTATCACTTTGCGATCCTGTTCGAAGCGCTGTTTATCCTGACGGCGGTGGATGCGGGAACCCGTGCGGCACGCTTTATGCTGCAGGATCTGCTGGGGGTCATCTCTCCGGGGCTGAAACGCACCGAATCGCTGCCGGCCAACCTGCTGGCGACGGCCCTCTGCGTGCTGGCGTGGGGTTACTTCCTGCATCAGGGGGTGGTCGATCCGCTGGGCGGCATCAACACCCTGTGGCCGCTGTTCGGTATCGCTAACCAGATGCTGGCCGGTATGGCGCTGATGCTCTGCGCGGTGGTGCTGTTCAAGATGAAACGTCAGCGTTATGCCTGGGTGGCTCTGGTGCCGACGGCCTGGCTGCTGATCTGTACCCTGACCGCGGGCTGGCAGAAAGCGTTTAGCCCGGATGCGAAAGTCGGCTTCCTCGCTATCGCCAATAAGTTCCAGGGGATGATCGACAGCGGCAAGATCCCGGCGCAGTACACCGAGTCGCAGCTGTCCCAGCTGGTGTTTAACAACCGTCTGGATGCCGGGCTGACCATCTTCTTTATGGTGGTGGTTGTGGTGCTGGCGCTGTATTCTCTGAAGACCGCGCTGGCCGCCCTGAAGCAGGACAAGCCAACGGCGAAAGAGACACCCTATGAGCCGATGCCTGCCAACTATGAAGAGATTGTGACCCAGGCGAAAAGTGCCCATTAAAGACAATGCCGGGTGGCGCTTGCGCTTACCCGGCCTGTATTTCCAGTGAGATGAAGCTATGTTCGATACCCTATCCAAAGCAGGCAAGTACTTAGGCCAGGCCGCAAAAATGATGATCGGCGTGCCGGATTACGACAACTACGTTGAGCATATGCGCGTCAACCATCCCGACCAGACCCCGATGACCTACGAAGAATTCTTCCGCGATCGTCAGGACGCCCGCTACGGCGCCAAAGGCGGAGCGAAGTGCTGTTAACCCTCTTTCGGCAGGTACAGGCTGATCTGCTCTTGTTTACAGCCGTAAATAGCCGCCAGTTTTTCACGGGTGCGTTTTTGCGGACGGGAGTCGACGGCTTCCAGCTGTGACACGGCAGACTGGCTGATGCCCAGTTTGTCGGCAACTTCCTGTTGCGATAACCCGCGCAGGATGCGCCAGGCGGCCTGCAGGCTGACGTTTTCGCTGTGCATCAGGTTGCAAACTTCCCCCGGTAAACCGACATTGTCATAAATATCTGATTCGTAGGGGATATCCTCCCACTCGTTTTCATCCTCGTCATCGTACTCCAGCATGGCTAAGCGCATGTGGAAATATTCGCTGTACGGAATGACGGCATATTGCGCCTTTCCTTCTTCATCCTTAATTATCTGAACAGCCATATTCCGTATGCTCCTCATGTAGATAAGTAGTGGTTGTCCGACGCTTTACTGAAACAACGTAACAGGCATCACTGAACTGATTCGCTAAGGTGTAGATGACTCTGTAATCACCCAGTCGCAATCGATAGTGATGCTGGGGCGAGGATAATTTTTTGATATCCGCTACCGGAGCGGCGTTGTCATCCAACCCTGCCAGTCTGGATTCAATTCGTTTTCGATATCGGGGATCAATTTTAGCCAACTGCTTCTCTGCAGTTTTTGACCACACAATCTTCATCCGTACCTCCACTGTACGCCCACACAAAATATAAGGAAATAATAAGACTATTAGATAAATTCCGAATGTCTTATGGGCTACTGTAGGTCGGGGGCTGGCGCGGAGAAACCGGCAAAAAGTGGATTATCGAGGCGGGTCGAAAATACCTCTGCCGGGCGACAGAGGCGTGCATAACCTTTGCGAGCAGGCGTCAGGCGTTCAGGCCGCCATCCACGTCCAGCCCGGTGCCGGAAATCTGCCCGGCGGCAGGGCTGGCGAGGAAGGTGACCGCGGCGGCGATATCTTCCGGCTGACCGTAATGCCCGGTGGCAATGAGCTGACGCTGGGATGGGGCCTGCTCACCATCTTCAGGGTTCATATCACTGTTGGTAGGCCCGGGGTGGACCAGATTGACGGTAATGCCGCGCGGGCCGAGGTCACGCGCCAGGCCGCGGGTCAGGGAGTTGAGCGCCGATTTGGTCATCGAATAGACCGCGATACCCGGCTGGGCGACGCGGTTGGCCAGACAGCTGCCGATGTTAATAATGCGTCCGCCGTCGGACATATGCCCCAGTGCGGCCTGGATGGCGATCACCACCCCGCGAATATTGACGTTAATCAGGGCGTCAATATCCGCCAGGGTCATGGACTCCAGCGGGCCGCCGCGCGCAATCCCGGCGTTGTTGACCAGAATATCCAGTCCGCCCAGGGTGCGCGCCGCATGGGTGACGGCATCCTGAATGGCCTCTGCGCTGGCGCTATCGGCCTGAATCGCCTCGCTGTGCCGCCCCAACGCCGTAATTTCATCGGCAACGGCCTGGGCTTTATCGGCCGATTTCTCGTAGGTGATAACCACATCGGCACCCGCCCGGGCCAGCGAGAGCGCAATGGCGCGACCTAAACCCCGGCTGGCCCCAGTAACCAGCGCCTTCTTACCTGTTAAATCGATCTGCATGATGACCTCAACTCAAGAGTGATGAGAACCCTCATTAGGTATAGAAGGCGCGTGTCCGGCGTCAATGCGCCGGGTGGCTGAGGTTTTCCACTTTCTCAAACGCGGCGCGCAGGATCGCTGGCGTCAGGGCAATCGGCAGGGCATGGATCGACTCCACCGGGCGCAGGGTATGGGCGATCACCCGATCCAGCTCGTCGCGGTTGTGGATGTCCACCTCCAGCGAGCGCAGGGTGGTCGGCAGGTTAAAGCGCTGATACGCCGCCACCAGCTCGCGCAGAACATCGTCCTGACCAAGCAGGGCGCTCTGGACCAGAATGCCGTACGCCACTTTGGTGCCGTGGAGGAACTGCGCGGTCTGCGGCAGCACCGTCAGGCCGTTATGCACCGCATGCGCCGCCGCCACGCGGGTGTAGCGTTCTCCCAGCCCGCCCACCATGCCGCCACCGGCGATGATGGCGTCCACCACGTCATGAAACTCCCGGGTGACCTCGCGGCGCGTCTGGTCCGCCAGCGCCTGCTCGCTCTGTTCCAGCAGTACGTCGCGGATCGCCAGCGCGCCGTTGATCCCGAGTCTGACCGTCAGCGGCAGCTGTTCAGGCTGCGGGGCCAGCACTACCGCTTCATACCATTTCGCCAGGGTATCGCCGATCCCCGCCAGCAGGTACTCCGCAGGAGCATTGAGGATAATCTCCGGCTCGACCAGCACCAGGTAGTTGGCGTCGTCAAAAATCTCGAAGTGCAGCGCCTGCCCGGCATCGTTGTACCACACCGACAGCGGGGTCCAGGCGGCACAGGTGGCGGCGATGGTCGGGATAGCAACCACCGGCAGGCCCAGACGACGGGCCACCGCTTTGGCGGTATCCAGCAGCGCACCGCCGCCGAGGCCAATCACCACGCTGCGGTTATCGCCCGCCTCCTGCACCAGCTGATTCACATCGTGCTCGCTGCAGTGGCCTTTAAACAGCAGATGTCTGGCTCCCTCGGTATGGAAGCTCTCCGGCAGGAAGGGTTTCGCCCCGGCAAGGGCGCGTTCACCGTATATCCATACCGCCCGGGAGAGCTGTTCCGGGGTGAAAAAGGCGTCCAGGCGGGCAAGGGCTCCGCGGTGAGAGTAGTAGTTGGCCGGGCCGGGAACGACGCGGATATCGGTGTTGCTCATGATGGTGTCCTTTTTATGAAGCGCTAACCCGATGTTATGGCTAGACATCCAGATGGCTAATACTATTTTGCTTTATCTTATGCTTTTTCCGTCGTTGCCAGCCAGACCCGGCTGTGAAAAATTCCATAAATCAAAAGATTAATGACAGGAGAGCACCGAGAATGTCCACCAGTCGCCTCGAGATGCGCGGCATCAGCCTGGCTTTTTCTGGCTTTCAGGCGTTGTCGCGCGTCGATTTCACCCTGACGGGCGGATCGGTTCACGCGCTCACGGGCGCGAACGGCGCAGGGAAATCCACCCTGATGGCGGTCCTGTGCGGTACGCACGCGCGCTATGAAGGCGAAATCAGCATCAATAACCAGCTCGTCACCATTCGCGAGCCGGTGGATGCCAAACAGCTGGGCATCCATCTGGTGCAGCAGGAGGTGGACGTGGCGCTGATCCCCGGCCTGAGCATTGCGGAAAACATCATGCTCGATCATCTGGCGCAGCCGGGACACCGCTTCCACTGGGGGAAACTGCGCGAGCAGGCCCGACAGGCGCTGGTGCAGCTTGATGTCACCCTCGACGTGCGGCAATCCATCGACGGCTGCTCGCTGGCGGAAAAGCAGCAAATTTTGCTGGCCCGGGCGCTGTCCCATCACTGCCGCTTTTTAATTCTGGATGAACCCACCGCCCCGCTGGACGCCCACGAGAGCGAGCGGCTGTTCGCCGTGGTGCGACGCTTGCAGCAGCAGGGGCTCGGGGTGGTGTTTATCTCTCACCGCATTCACGAGCTGAAGGCGATCTGCGACACCTTAACGGTGCTGCGCGACGGGAAGCTGATTGAGTCCGGCCCGATGGCGGATCTCAGCGGCGAGGCGATTGTCGAGAAGATGCTGGGTCATGAACTGAGCGATATCTATCCGCCTGCGCGTCCCCCACACAGCGCCGAAACGCTGCTGCGCGTGGAAGGATTACATGACGAAGGGCTGCTGAAGGATATCTCCCTGCACCTGCGCAAGGGTGAAATTCTCGGCATTGCCGGACTGGCGGGCGCTGGGAAAACCGAGCTCTGCAAGGCGCTGTTTGGCGCCAGCAAAAGCCAGGTGACCAGGGGCGAGCTGAATCAAAAGCCGTGGAAACCGCGCGACCCGGCGGACTCCGTGCTGCGCGGGCTGGCGCTGGTGCCCGAAGAGCGGCGCAAAGAGGGTATTTTTATCGATGAGCCGGTGAGCATGAACCTGGCGGTGTCAGCGGATAACAGCTTTTCGCGCTGGAGCCTGTTTGGTCATCGCCAGGCCTGGCGCTGGGCGGAAGAGGTGATCGCCCGGGTGGGCGTGCGCACCCGCGGACCGGGGCAGGTGCTGCGCCGTCTGTCGGGCGGCAACCAGCAGAAGGTGGCGATCGGCAAATGGCTGCGCGGCAACGCCCAGGTGCTGATCTTCGACGAGCCCACTAAAGGGGTGGACGTGAAGGCCAAAACCGATCTGTTCCAGCTGATTGACGGCCTGGCGCGGGAAGGCAAAGGGGTGATTTATGCCTCAGGGGAATTCGCCGAGCTGGTGGGCCTGTGCGACCGCATCTGCGTGCTGTGGGACGGGCGCATCGTGGCGGAACTCGAGGGGGCAACCGCCCGCGAAGAGACATTACTTTATTATTCAACCGGAGGAACGGCGTCGTGAGCAAGGCCCTTTCAGTGACTGCAGCGGCGTCTGGCCGTCAGCAAATTTTCGATTTTCTCTACAAATGGGGCATGTTGCTGACGGTGGTCGCGCTGGTGGCCATTTTCGGCGTGGCGTCAGAGAACTTCCTCGATCCGAACAACATCATCAACATTCTGCGTTCCATCGCCATCGTGACGGTGATTGCCATCGGCGTCTCCATCTCGCTGACCATTGGCGGGTTTGACCTTTCCGTGGGTTCCACCGCCTCGCTGGCGAATGCGCTGGTGATCTCGCTGTTTGTCTGGCACGGCTTCGGCACCACCGAGTCGATTCTGATTACGCTCGCGCTCTGCACCCTGGTGGGGCTGTTTAACGCCTTTTTGATCGTCATCCTGCGCATCCCCGACATGCTCGCGACGCTGGCCAGCCTGTTTGTGATCCAGGGCGTGGCGATGACTTACAGCTACGGCGGGTCGATTACCGAAAACATGGTCCTGCCGAGCGGTGACATGGCGGAAGGGACTATCCCGGCGGCGTTTGGCGCACTGGGGCAGGTGCCGACCATCGTCATTATCATGCTGGCGGTGACCTTGCTGGCGCAGCTGGGGCTGTCGTTGACCACTCACGGACGCCGCATGTACGCCATTGGCGGTAACCCGGAAGCGGCGCGCCTGTCCGGCATTCGCACCACCCGCTACAAGGTGGCGGCCTACGTGATTGCCTCGCTGCTGGCGGGCCTCGGCGGCATTCTGCTGGCCTCACGCATCGGTTCCTCGCAGGTGAATGCGGGCGGCGGCTATCTGATGGATGCGGTGGCGGCGGCGTGGATCGGCTTCTCGCTGGCCGGTTCCGGCAAACCAAACGCGCTGGGCACCCTGGTGGGGGCGGTGATCCTCGGGGTGCTCTCCAACGGGCTGGTGATGCTCTCGGTGCCCTATTACGCCATGGACATTATAAAAGGGCTGGTGCTGGCGATTGCGCTGGCCATCACCTACGTACAAAAACGTTAACAACACGACGGGAATAAAAATGAAAAAAATTGCACTCTCTTTGCTGACCCTGGGATTACTGAGTTCACTGCCGGGCTATGCGGCGACCCCTGCGCCAGTGCCGGCAGCCATCGCCAACCACGACGGGCAGATCCGCATCGCGGTGATCCGTAACCTCGGTTCTGACGACAACACCACCCAGTTTGTGGCCGGGGCGATCCAGGAAGGGAAGAAGCTCGGCTTTAAGGTCAGCACCTTTTTAAGCAACGGCGATGACGCCAAATTCCAGGACTTCGTTAACCAGGCGATCACCCAGAAATATGACGGGATTATCCTCTCCCAGGGGCGCGATCCGTACTCCACCGCGCTGGTGAAAAAAGCCGTCGATGCCGGGATCAAAGTGGCGGTGTTCGATACTGCAGTGAATGGAGAGATCCCGGGCGTGACCGTCACCCAGCAGGATGATGCCTCCCTGACCAACCTCTCCTTCGGC
The DNA here is from genome assembly GCF_025566055.1 of Leclercia tamurae. Classification (GTDB taxonomy): domain Bacteria; phylum Pseudomonadota; class Gammaproteobacteria; order Enterobacterales; family Enterobacteriaceae; genus Enterobacter; species Enterobacter tamurae. The sequence goes on along the minus strand of NZ_JAMHKS010000077.1, from coordinate 363,670 downwards.
CAGCTGGTGAAAGATTTCAACGGCAAGGCCAACATCATCAAACTGTGGGTGGCCGGTTTCCCGCCGATGGAGCGTCGTCAGACCGCCTATCAGGCGCTGCTGAAGCAGAACCCGGGCATCAAAGAGCTGGAGTCCATCGGCGCGGTGTCGTCTGACGTGCAGGGTGACACCGCCAATAAAGTGGGCGCGGTGCTGGCGAAATACCCGAAAGGCAAGATCGACGCCATCTGGGGCACCTGGGATGCCTTCAGCCAGGGTGCTTATAAAGCGTTGAAAGAGAACGGCCGTACCGAGATCAAACTCTACAGCATCGACATCTCCAACCAGGATCTGCAGCTTATGCGCGAGGCGGGCAGCCCGTGGGTGGTGAGCGTGGCGGTGGATCCGAAGCTGATTGGCGCGACCAACGTGCGTCTGATTGCCAATAAGATTGCCGGGGAAGCGACGCCAGCGACCTATGACTTTAAAGCGGCGGCTATTCCACAGGCGCTGCTGTCGGCCCAGCCGGGCGCAGTGAACGTGGCGTCGCTGGGTAAAATCATCCCGGGCTGGGGTCAGACCGAAGACTTTATCGCCCCGTGGTTCGCGACGCTGGAAGCTAAGGCAAAATAACATTGCCGGGTGGCGGCTGCGCCTTACCCGGCCTACAGTCCGTAGGCCCGGTAAGCGCAGCGCCACCGGGCATCAGGAGGTTGCATGTCTGCATTACCCACCCCCGAATACAGCCGCAATATGCGCTTAATCGGCCACAGCGATCAGGGCGGTCGCCCGGACGGCGTGCAGCTGATGGTCCATCGCGGCTTTGCCTACATCGGCCATATGGTGTCGCAGGGCTTCTCGATCGTCGACGTGCGCGACCCGAAGAACCCGAAGGCCGCAGGCTATGTCCCCGCGCCGCCCGGTACCTGGAACGTGCATCTCCAGGCGCATGACGATCTGCTACTGGTGATCAACGCCCGGGATCTGTTTGCCGATGCCCGCTTTGCTGACGAAAAGGTCTACTACACCCGCCAGGTGGGGGAGACGGTCAGCGACGTGCAGGACAAAGGCTGGAGCGCCGGGCTGCGCGTGTTTGATATCTCCACCCCCGATAAGCCGCGGGAGATCGGTTTTCTCTCGCTGAGTGGTATCGGTATTCACCGCATCTGGTATGTGGGCGGGCGCTGGGCCTATGTCTCAGCGCTGATCGACGGCTTCACCGATTACATCTTCCTGACCATCGATCTGACAGATCCGCGCAAGCCGGAAGTTGCCGGGCGCTGGTGGCTGCCGGGAATGAACCAGGCGGCAGGTGAAAAACCGGACTGGCCGGAGGGCAAGCGCTATGCCCTGCATCACGCCATTATCGCCGGGGATACCGCCTATGGCAGCTGGCGCGACGGCGGCCTGACGCTGCTGGATGTGAAGGATCGCAGCCAGCCGAAACTCATCAGCCATCGCAACTGGAGCCCGCCGTTTGGCGGCGGCACCCATACCGCGCTGCCGCTGCCGGATCGTGACCTTTTGGTGGTGCTGGACGAGGCGGTGCTCGACAACCAGGAAGACGGCGAGAAGCTGATCTGGCTGTTTGATATTCGCGAGCCGTCGAACCCGGTGAGTATCGCCACCTTCCCGCAACCAAAAGAGCGGGATTACGTGGCAAAAGGGGCGCACTTTGGGCCGCACAACCTGCACGAAAACCGCCCCGGGAGCTTTGTCAGCTCAACGCTGATTTTTGCCACGTACCAGAATGCGGGCGTGCGTGCATACGACATTTCGGACCCGTATCGTCCGGTGGAGACCGGGGCGCTGGTGCCTGCCGCACCGGAGAAGATGATGGATACCCGGCCAGGGCGTCCGCAGGTGATCCAGTCCTGTGATGTATTTGTCGATGCCGAGGGGATTATCTACAGCACGGATTATAACGGTGGGTTGTCAGTGATTGAGTATCTGGGGTAGTGATGTAGGCCGGGTAAGGCGACGCCGCCACCCGGCAAACAGGCCGCACTCAACTATACTGACGCACCCGCGCCACCAGCTCATCCAGGCTGTCGATTCGGTCGGCAATTACAATCAACGCTCTACCGAGAGTGATGGCGTGGCGCAGGCATTCATGGCGCATCTCGTCATCGCGAATGGTGTCGATATCCGCTACGTGGGATAAACCCACGCTGCGGCGGATCAGTTCTGTGCCGCAGAAGCCAATCGCGTCATGCCATACCTTTTTCAGAAACTCGCTGGCATAGCCCGGCACGCACAGTGCCGCATCGCGGGATTTCTCCGTAGCCAGCGCCTGGAAACGTTCCGCGAAGGTGCTCCACAGCTGCTGGATATCGATCAGGCGCTGCTCACGTCCGGCGGCGGCATCACGGATGCCGAGATGCCCCGGCAGGCCGCAGAAGTTCAGCAGCAGGTTGCCGATGGCCGTACCCACATCAAACCCGATCGGGCCGAAATAACCGAACTCCGCGTCAATGGCTTTCAGGCTGCCGTCGGCAACGAAAATCGAGCCGCTGTGGATGTCGCCGTGCAGCAGCGCTTCGGCCTGAGAGAAGAAGCGGTGCTTCAGGGAGGCGACGGCAATCTTCAACTGATGATCATTGCGCAGGGCGGCGACGTCGTTTTCCAGCGCCGTCGGGTAGTTGTTACGCTCGTGGATCTGGTACGGATCGTTGAAGAACAGATCCTCGGTGATCTCGCACATCTCCGGGTTGATGAACTGCGCCACCTGCGCCTTTTTGGCGTGCGGATGGAGATAAAAATCGCTGGTGTGGAACAGGGTATGGGCGAGGTATTCACCCAGCTGGCGGGCGGCCTGCGGGTAATACACATTGTTGATCAGCTCGCCGCGCCAGATCTTATGGCTGGAGAGATCTTCCATCACCATTACCGCCAGTTCCGGGTCGAAGTGGTGGATTTTCACCGTGTGCTGCGGGCTGTGCTGGTAGTGTTCTACCAGGGTTTGCGCTTCGAGACGGGCGCGGTCCAGCGTCAGCGGCCAGGATTCGCCCACGCAGCGCACGTAGGGCAGGGCCTGCTTGACCACGATGCGGCTCACGCCTGCGCGGTCGAAAATTTTAAACACCAGATTGAGGTTGCCGTCGCCTACCTCCTGCGCCTCCACCAGTGACGAGGGGTCTTCGAGGCCGCCAAACTGTTGGGCGTAAGCCACGGCGTCCTGAGCGGTAAAGGTACGGTATTGCGACATTGCCAGTTCCTCATCTGTTCGGTAATAAAGACATTTAGACGTCTATACATCTGAATTTTATCCTGACACAATGTGCTACAACAACGCAACAGAGAATTAACGACATGCAGAGATTACAGACGACCAGCCTGCGGGTGGCGGACAATCAGTTATTTATTCTCGATCAACAGGCGCTTCCGCAGGAGAAACGCTGGCTGGATGCCTCGACGGTAGAGGCGCTGGTGGGGCACATTCACGCCCTGCGCGTGCGCGGTGCGCCGCTGATTGGTCTCTCTGCCAGCCTGCTGCTGGCGCTGCTGGCGGAAAACGGCCACAGCCGGGACCAGCTGGCGGCGGCGCTGGAAACGTTGCGCGCTTCGCGTCCGACGGCGGTGAATCTGATGAACAATCTCGACCGCATGAAGCAGGCGTTGTGGCAGGAGGATTTTGTCCCGGCGCTGGTGGCGGAGGCGTTGCGCCTGATCGATGAAGACAAGCGGCTCTGTGATGCCATTGCGCAGGCGGGAAGCCAGCTTGTGAAGCCGGGCAGCCGCCTGCTGACCCACTGCAACACCGGCGGGCTGGCGACGGCGGGGGTCGGCACCGCGCTGGGGGTGATTGCTCTCGCACATCAGCAGGGCAACGTCAGCAACGTCTGGGTGGATGAGACCCGCCCGCTGTTGCAGGGCGGCAGATTAACTGCCTGGGAGCTGGGCGAGCTGGGCGTGCCGTACAAGCTTATTACCGATTCGATGGCCGCCAGCCTGATGGCCAAAGGGCAGGTGGACGCGGTGTGGGTCGGGGCTGACAGGATTGCCGCCAACGGCGACGTGGCGAACAAAATCGGCACCTATTCTCTGGCGGTGCTGGCGAAATTCCACGGCATTCCGTTTTACGTGGCGGCCCCGCAAACCACCCTCGATCCAGCGTGCCCGAACGGGGAGGCGATCCCGATTGAGCAGCGCGATGCCCGGGAAGTAACCGGTGTGGCGGGGAGCTTCGGAGCAGTGCAGTGGGCACCAGAAGACGCGCGCGTCTATAACCCGGCCTTCGACATCACGCCTGCGGCGCTGATTAGCGGGTGGGTGCTGGATAGTGGGGTGGTGTTGCCGGAGGATGTACAACGTGGGATTTTTGGGGGGAGTGCGGTCTGAATGATGCCGGGTGGCGGCTTCGCCTTACCCGGCCTACAAAACCTGGTTTTGTAGGCCCGTGCAAGCGCAGCGCCGCCGGGCAGGGCACGGTGCCTAAGGTAATCGCGGATAAGCATCCGCAATCGCATCGCCGGTAAATTGCGCCACCCAGCCTTCCGGGTTATCGAAAATACGAATGGCGGTAAAGTTCGGTTCGGAACCCATATCAAACCAGTGCGGCGTCCCGGCGGGGACCGAAATCAGGTCGTTTTTCTCGCACAGCACCTGACAGACCTGGTCATCAATGTGCAGGCAGAACAGCCCGGCACCTTCGACAAAGAAACGCACTTCATCTTCGCCATGGGTGTGTTCATTGAGAAACTTCGCGCGCAGAGCCTCTTTTTGCGGGTTGTCCGCCCGCAGGCTGATCACGTCCCAACTCTGATAACCTTTCTCTGCCACCAGCCTGTCGATGGCATGCTGATAGGCATTAATCACGGCGTCGGGAGCCGGATCGCGACCTAAATCCCGGTCGGCTTCCCAGCGCTCAAAGCGGACGCCACGGGCATTCAGCTGCTGCTGGATCGCCTCAGGATCGGTGCTGTGCCACTGCGGCTCGCTGGCTTCTTTATCGGAAAAAATGGTCAATGCGCTCATGAAGGGATCTGCTCCGGATTGATGTCGTCGAACTGGTGCACCTGATGATGATGGCTGGCGCCGTCCTCATCGCCGCGAATCAGCTGCAGGGTGCGGAAACCCGCCTGCTCAGCGGCGTCCAGCTCCTGATGAATATCCGACAGGAACAGGATCTGCGAGGGGGCTGCGCCAATCTGTGCCGCAATGGTTTGATAAGACTGCACATCGCGTTTGGCACCGATATGGGTATCAAAATAGCCGCTGAACAGATGAGTAATATCACCTTCGTCGCTGTAGCCAAATAACAGTTTTTGCGCTGCCACCGAGCCGGAGGAATAAACATAGAGATCAATGCCCTGCGACTTCCATTTTTCCAGCGCAGGCAGCACGTCCGGGTAGAGGTGACCGGTGAAGTCGCCGTTGACGTAGCCATCCTGCCAGATGATCCCCTGCAAGGCTTTCAGCGCCGTCGACTTGCGATCTTCATCCATAAAGGCGAACAGGGTGGCGATCAGGTCGTGGGTGCTGGCCTGCGGCTGAGCAATCTCTTCGCGCAGATTATCCAGAATGGTGTTGACCGGCTCGGCATACTGCTGGGCGCTGACAAAGGCTGCCAGCCGCTCGCGCGCATAGGGGAACAGGACATTATGGACAAAACGAATATCGCTGGTGGTGCCTTCAATATCCGTCACAATCGCGCGAATCATACTCTCTCCAGTTGTCGTAAACGCATCTCGCACTCGAACAGGAATTCGAGGCCTTCAAGGTGACGCCGGGCTTCTGCCACATCACGTCCCCAGCAGGTTAAGCCATGACCACGCAGAAGAAAACCATAATTCAGCGGGCGCTCCTGAGCGTAGTGAGCGATTCGGGAGGCCAGCGCGTCGATGTCCTGGTCATTATCGAACACGGCAATAGGCACGGTGTCGAGATGGCTGGTCTGGCCGCTGAGGGATTTCTGCATCTCAAAGCCGCTGAGAAGAAGCTCCGGCTCTTTCACCAGCCGTGACAGCACCGTTGCGTTCACTGTATGAACATGCAGCACCGCGTTGGCCTCCGGGAAGAGCCGATAGACCAGGGTATGCAGCCCGGTTTCCGCCGACGGTTTTCGCCCGGAGGGGGGGCGGTTGGTGGCGATCTCAACCTGCAGAAAGTCATCGGGGGTCAGTCTGCCTTTATCTTTACCGGATTCGCTGAGCCAGCACCAGCTGGCATCTTGCCGCACGGACATGTTGCTGCCAGTGGCCGGAGCCCAGCCCTTTGCGCCGATCCAGTGGCAGGCGTCGACCAGGGATGTGAGTTGCAGGTTGTCTGTCATCCTTCTTACCTCTTCGGCAGGAATATCATTATGGTTTAGACGTCTAAGCGTCTTGATTGCCAAATACTAACATCGTGTTATAGTGGCAGCAACATATGTATTACATACAGGCCCGTCGACATGAGCAATAACCCTTTGATTCCAGAGAGTAAACTTCCCGGTCTCGGCACCACTATCTTTACCCAAATGAGCGCTCTGGCGCAGCAGCACAAGGCGATTAACCTGTCGCAGGGTTTTCCTGATTTCGATGGCCCGGACTATCTGCAACAACGGCTGGCTTATCATGTGGCGAACGGCGCTAACCAGTATGCGCCGATGACCGGAGCGCAGCCGCTGCGTGAGGCGATCGCCGATAAAACCACCGAGCTGTACGGCTATCAACCCGATGCGAACACGGAGATCACCGTGACCGCCGGGGCCACCGAAGCCCTGTACGCCGCGATCACCGCCCTGGTGCGTACCGGCGATGAGGTGATCTGCTTTGATCCAAGCTACGACAGCTATGCCCCGGCGATTGAATTATCTGGCGGCGTGGTCAAGCGCGTGGCGCTCCAGCCGCCGCACTTCCGCCCGGACTGGCAGGCCTTCGCGGCGCTGCTGAGCGACAAAACCCGGCTGGTGATTTTGAATACGCCGCATAACCCGTCGGCGACAGTGTGGCAGCAGGCGGATTTCGCCGCTCTCTGGCAGGCCATTGCGGAACGCGAAATTTATGTATTGAGCGATGAAGTGTACGAGCACATCTGCTTTGCCGACGCAGGGCATGCCAGCGTGCTGGCCCATCCGCAGCTGCGGGAGCGGGCGATTGCCGTCTCGTCGTTCGGGAAAACCTTCCACATGACCGGCTGGAAGGTGGGGTACTGTGTGGCCCCGGCGGCCATCAGCGCCGAGCTGCGCAAGGTGCATCAGTTCCTGACCTTTGCGGTCAACACCCCGGCACAGCTGGCGATTGCCGATATGCTGCGCAACCAGCCGGAACATTACCGGGAACTGCCGGACTTCTATCGCGCCCGCCGGGATATGTTCATCAACGCCCTGAGCGCCAGCCGGCTGGAGATTTTACCCTGCGAAGGCACCTATTTCCTGCTGGCAGACTACAGCGCCATTTCCGATCTGGATGATGTCAGTTTTTGCCAGTGGTTAACCAAAGAAGTGGGGGTAGCGGCGATCCCGCTGTCGGTGTTCTGTGCCGATCCGTTCCCGCACAGGCTGATTCGACTCTGTTTTGCCAAGCAGGAAGCGACCCTGCTGGCGGCGGCGGAACGGCTGAACTCGCTCTGAACCCCTGGTTGACTTATGCTAAATTGATACGCCGGAGTGATAAAATAACTCCGGCGTATTTATTCTGCCGGTGAAATTAAAATGATCCCATTATTATCATGGTCAATCATATTTAAAACCTTCCGTGCCGATCTGCTCAATAAAGGCAGAGAATATTTTACTGGTTAATGCCGCCCGGTTATACATCATATAAATATTTAATTCAGGGATCGTAAAAGGCACCTCAACTTTTTTCAGTTTTAAAGTATCCCGATACTGTTGATAAGCTACCTCAGGGATATAGCCCAATAAATTTGAAGAGCTGAGCATATTAATAAGAGAGAAAAAGGAGTCACTGCGGAAACCAATTTTTCTGTCCGGGATGTTCACCTCCGAGGCGGCACGAAAACCGATTATGCCGGGCTCATTGGTCAGGTAGTAAGTGTACTTTTCTTCAGTTAACTGCTCCAGGGTAGCCGAATCGCCAATGCGTGGATGTTCTTGCCGGGAAACAAGAACATTTGGCACAGTTAAAAAGTGAGAGCAGACGATGGAGCGGTTATTAAGTGGCGTAAACGCAAAAACGAGGTCAGCTTTGCGGTAGGCCAGCAGATCTTCCGCGCTTTCTTTGGAGAGCTGCAGGTCGTGATACTCAATCTCGTAATTATGTTCGCGCATCAGCAGCTTCATCGGCCCGAACAGGCGGTCCGGAGTCAATACCTGCGGGGCATAGACAACGATATTCTTCTCCAGCGATGAGCCGTGCATAATATTAATCGTCTGCTCAATCTGATTCAGGTTTTGCTCGAGATGCTTATGCAGGTTGACGCCCACGGTGGTAGGGGTAATGCCTTTCCCGGAGCGGATAAACAGGGGGTCGTTTAACTGGTTTCGTAACCGTTGCAGCGACTGGCTCACCGCTGAGGGGGTGATAAACAGGGTTTCTGCCGCCTTGCTGATACTCAGATGCTGATAGATGCACTCAAATATGACCAGCAGATTTAAATCAAATTTTTTCAGATCGTAGAGATTAGCCATGATTCGTCCTGATTAGCTGTGCTGTTACCGTAACTTTATACACGATAACTATAGAAGTTAGTTAGCCATTCTCCATCCATTTGATTGGCTAACTTAACTAATTTTAAATTCCAGCTTAATATATCATGGCTACAGATTAATGAAATAAAGGCAGCGCCGTTGTTTAAATAATTTTATCCACAAAAGTCGGGCGGCTATGTTGAATTTACGCCGTCACTCCTGTATTAACGCGGACCATCATCCTCTCTGGTTGGCTGTTATCTGGCATGTCGGCCACCTGGCATAATTCATTTTTATTATCTGTTTAATAAAGCTAAGGTTCGGTAAAACCTATCACAGTCATAGGGATTATCACCCCGTTAGCTAATTGCCCTTTCGTTGGGAGGATGGTGTAATCCCTTCGCTGTTACGACCTTGCTAAAGGTAATGTAGAGCGCAACGCATCGCCAGCTTCGGCTGGCACTGATGTTACCTTCGGGTAGCTCAGGTATCAGGGCCGCCGTCAGGCGGCCTTTTTACTTTGTGGCCTCTGCACGGGTTGTTAGGTATTGCTGATTGATTTGATACGGCAAACGCATTAGCCCGAAACGGCAAAGTTGGTTACCTTAGCTCTCAACGAAAACACGGAGGAAGTACAGATGTCTTTAATTAATACCAAAATCAAACCTTTCAAAAACCAGGCGTTCAAAAACGGCGACTTCGTAGAGATCACCGAGAAAGATACCGAAGGCCGCTGGAGCGTGTTCTTCTTCTACCCGGCTGACTTTACTTTCGTCTGCCCGACCGAACTGGGTGACGTTGCAGATCACTACGACGAACTGCAGAAGCTGGGCGTAGACGTTTACTCCGTCTCTACCGACACCCACTTCACCCACAAAGCGTGGCACAGCAGCTCTGAAACCATCGCTAAAATCAAATATGCGATGATCGGTGACCCGACTGGCGCCCTGACCCGTAACTTTGAAAACATGCGTGAAGACGAAGGTCTGGCCGACCGTGGCACCTTTATCGTTGACCCGCAGGGCATCATCCAGGCCATCGAAGTTACCGCTGAAGGTATTGGCCGTGACGCATCCGACCTGCTGCGCAAAATCAAAGCGGCTCAGTATGTTGCTTCTCACCCAGGCGAAGTGTGCCCGGCGAAATGGAAAGAAGGCGACGCGACTCTGGCTCCATCCCTGGACCTGGTCGGTAAGATCTAAGTCTGCAACGCCCGGCGACGCTACGCTTGCCCGGGCCTACAGATTCGCTTTTAACGGGTGCTTCGCACCCGTTATTCCCTAACACCATGATGCAAGTTGCATTCAGGCAGCCCGGATAAGGCCGCTTGCATGATGATGTTTTTTAAGCAGGAGATTAAAAATGCTCGACACCAACATGAAAACCCAGCTCAAGGCCTACCTTGAGAAACTGACCAAGCCTGTTGAGCTGATTGCCACGCTGGACGACAGCGCTAAATCGGCAGAAATCAAGGAACTGCTGGCTGAAATTGCCGAACTGTCTGCGAAAGTGACCTTTAAAGAAGATAACAGCCTGCCGGTGCGCAAGCCGTCCTTCCTGATCACCAACCCAGGCGCCACCCAGGGTCCGCGCTTTGCCGGTTCCCCGCTGGGACACGAATTTACCTCCCTGGTCCTGGCGCTGCTGTGGACCGGTGGTCATCCGTCGAAAGAGGCCCAGGCGCTGCTGGAGCAGATCCGCAACCTCGACGGTGATTTTGAGTTTGAAACCTACTACTCGCTCTCCTGCCACAACTGCCCGGACGTGGTACAGGCTCTGAACCTGATGGCCGTGCTGAACCCGCGCATCAAACACACCGCGATTGACGGCGGCGTGTTCCAGAATGAAATCACCGATCGCAACGTGATGGGCGTTCCGGCGGTATTTGTGAACGGGAAAGAGTTTGGTCAGGGTCGTATGACGCTGACTGAGATCGTTGCCAAAGTAGATACCGGCGCGGAAAAACGCGCTGCGGAAGAGCTGAACAAGCGCGACGCCTACGATGTATTGATCGTCGGCTCCGGCCCGGCCGGTGCTGCGGCTGCGGTCTACTCCGCGCGTAAAGGCATTCGTACCGGTCTGATGGGCGAACGTTTTGGCGGCCAGGTGCTGGATACCGTGGATATCGAAAACTATATCTCCGTGCCAAAAACCGAAGGTCAGAAACTGGCTGGTGCCCTGAAAGCGCACGTCAGCGAATATGAAGTGGATGTGATTGACAGCCAGAGCGCCAGCAAACTGGTGCCTGCGGCGCAGGAAGGCGGCTTCCATCAGATTGAAACCGCATCCGGCGCGGTGCTGAAAGCACGCAGCATCATCATTGCCACCGGTGCCAAATGGCGCAACATGAACGTGCCTGGCGAAGACCAGTATCGTACCAAAGGGGTGACCTACTGCCCGCACTGCGACGGCCCGCTGTTTAAAGGCAAGCGCGTGGCGGTGATCGGCGGCGGTAACTCCGGTGTTGAAGCAGCTATCGACCTGGCGGGTATCGTTGAGCACGTTACGCTGCTGGAGTTCGCACCAGAGATGAAGGCCGATCAGGTCCTGCAGGATAAAGTCCGCAGCCTGAAAAACGTCGATATCATCCTGAATGCGCAGACCACCGAAGTGAAAGGCGACGGCAGCAAAGTGACCGGTCTTGAGTACCGTGACCGCGTGAGCGGCGATGTGCACAGCGTGCCGCTGGCGGGGATCTTCGTGCAGATTGGTCTGCTGCCAAACACCACCTGGCTGGAGGGCGCGATTGAGCGTAACCGCATGGGCGAGATCATCATTGATGCCAAATGTGAAACCAGCGTGAAGGGCGTATTTGCAGCGGGCGACTGCACCACCGTACCGTACAAGCAGATTATCATCGCCACCGGTGAAGGCGCGAAAGCCTCCCTGAGCGCCTTTGATCATCTGATTCGTACCAAAGCATAAAAACGTAAGACAACACCTGCAAAGCACAGAGGCTACCTGACGGTAGCCTCTTTTTTTTATCTCACCACCAGCACCGGAATCCTGGCATGGCCGACCACGCTGGAGGCATTCGACCCCAGCAGATGGGTGGAAATGGACGGGTTACGCGACCCGATCACCACGATATCGGCCTTCAGCTCGCTGGCTATTTCGTTGACCACGTCACGCACGTTACCAAAACTGACATGGGTTCTAATCCGCGATGGGTCGATGCTGAAATGGCTGACCATGGTCTTCAGCCGGGTTTGTGCCTCGTTCTGGATATGCTCCTCGAAGCGGCGCATATCAGCGGCAAAGCGATGCAAACCAAAGGTCGAAGAGCCCGGTAACACATGCAGTAAGTGAATAATGCCATCCTGCTGCGCCAGGAATTCAGCGTGGCGGATCGCCTTGTCGCTCAGCTCCATCTCAAAAACATCCACCGGCATAATAATCGTCTGGTACATAACCGTTTCTCCCTGTTTATTTACGCTTAATCCATTCAAACACAAAATATAATCAGATTCTGATAGGTCGCTGACACTTTTTAATATCGTCTCGCTTGTTGCCGTTTTGCCGTATCGCTTCCTCGCCAGGATTAATCCCAAAGCCGTGCAATTTCCCGGTATATCCCCGCTGATGGCTACCCTTTTAAGGTTAACCCGCATTTTTTCTCTGAATCCGGAGGTCGAATGAAAGCATTGACGTATCACGGACCACACAGCGTTAAGGTTGAAACAGTACCCGATCCGGCTATTGAGCAAGCTGACGATATCATTCTGCGCATCACCGCCACCGCCATCTGCGGCTCTGATTTGCATCTCTATCGCGGGAAGATACCTAAGGTTGAACATGGCGATATTTTCGGCCATGAGTTTATGGGCGAAGTGGTGGAGACCGGGCGAGAGGTGAAAAACCTCACGAAGGGCGATCGGGTGGTGATCCCCTTTGTCATTGCCTGCGGCGACTGCTTTTTCTGCCGCCTGCAGAAGTACGCCGCCTGCGAAAACACCAACAGCGGGCCCGGCGCGACTCTGAATAAAAAACAGATCCCGCCTCCGGCTGCGCTCTTTGGTTACAGCCATCTCTACGGTGGCGTACCCGGCGGCCAGGCGGAATATGTTCGCGTCCCGAAAGGCAACGTCGGGCCGTTCAAGGTACCGCCGGTGCTGTCAGATGATAAAGTCCTGTTCATGTCGGATATCCTGCCCACCGCCTGGCAGGCCGCTAAAAATGCCCAGATTACGCAGGGCAGCAGCGTCGCGGTGTTCGGTGCCGGGCCGGTAGGGCTTCTGACCGTGGCCTGCGCACGCTACCTCGGGGCCGAGCAGATTTTTATCGTCGATCATCATGACTACCGGCTGCGTTTCGCCCAGGACAGGTACGGTGCGATCCCGATTAACTTTGACCGCGACGACGATGCCGCAGAAAAAATCATCGAGCAGACCAAAGGCCAGCGCGGGGTGGATGCGGTTATCGATGCGGTCGGCTTTGAGGCGAAAGGGAGCACCACCGAAACGGTGCTAACCAACCTCAAGCTTGAGGGCAGTAGCGGTAAAGCCCTGCGGCAGTGTATTGCCGCGGTACGGCGCGGGGGGATCGTCAGTGTGCCGGGCGTCTATGCCGGCTTCATCCACGGTTTCCTGTTCGGCGATGCCTTCGATAAAGGGCTCTCCTTTAAAATGGGGCAGACCAACGTTCATGCCTGGCTTGGCGAGCTGCTGCCGCTGATCGAGCAAGGGCTGCTCACCCCGGAAGAGATCGTCACCCACTATATGCCGCTTGAAGAGGCGGCGCGTGGCTACGAGATCTTTGAGAAACGGCAGGAAGATTGCCGGAAAATCATTCTGGTGCCCGGGGCACAAAGCGCGGAAGTGGCAAAAGAGCGGGTTACCGGGCTGGTCAACCCCATGCCGGGCGGCGTCATCTGATAGCGGAGGAAGCGGAAAGAGGATGCCCTGGCATCCTCTGGGCAAAGCGGGTTAACGCTTATTCAGATGGGATCAGCGCAGGTATTCGCCCGCGGCTTCAGGCTGCCAGATAAGTTCCAGCACCTCCAGATGCGTGGCGATACCGCCTGGCAGTTCCCAGTGAATGGTATCGCCGACACGCAGGCCGATTAACGCGGCGCCCACCGGGGCCAGCACTGACAGTTGCGTGCTGCTGTCGGTCATGTTCGCCGGATAGACCAGCGTGCGGGTACGTACTTCGCCTGTAGTCAGATCGCGAAATTTCACCTGGCTGTTCATGGTCACCACGTCAGCGGGCATGTCCTGCGGGGCGCACATCTGCGCGCGATCCAGTTCGTCATTCAGGGCAGCGGCAACGGGCAGCGAGGCAAAAGCCGGTTGTTCCAGCAGGCGGTCAATACGCTCAGCATCGAGTTCGTTAATGATAATTGTGGGTCTGGACATTATTTACTCCATGTCGTTAATGCTGCGACAACCGCAGAAGAGATGCCAAAAGAAAACCCTCGCCATCCGGTAGCGAGGGTTTAACACTGTCTGATAATACTGAGTCTGTGCCCCGGTTTGAAGTGATGCGTGTCACATTCATGGTGTGGATGTAGTTCGCGGGCAGCAACTGGGTCGTTAGTATGAAATTCAGGCGAAAAAGGTGATCCTTCGCCAATTTGAATTATCCTTCTAAGGCGCAGGTTATGTAGCGTGACACACCCATAACAGCAGAACAACGAAGACTGTCGCACTAAATTCAGTCTTACTTTTCTACGGATTGCGTTACGCTGATCCCCTTGGGGTAGGGGGATGAGCGAAGCGTAATCCGTGCCTGCCGGTCTTTATTCCTGAATTATCCAGAGATCACTATGTACTTTTATCAACCTTCCCAGGGACACGGCCTGCCGCACGACCCGTTAAACGCCATTGTCGGACCCCGCCCGATCGGCTGGATTGCCTCCTGCGATGCTGAAGGCCGCCCGAATCTGGCCCCGTACAGCTTCTTCAACTGCTTTAACTACCATCCGCCGATCATCGGCTTTGCCAGCACCGGCTGGAAAGACAGCGTGCGCAATATTGTCGAGACCGGGGAGTTTGTCTGGAATCTCACCACCCGCGAACTGGCCAGCGCCATGAATGAAACGTCCGCCAGCCTGCCGTACGGTGAGGATGAGTTTTTACGTGCCGGGCTGACCAAAGCAGAAAGCCGGGTGGTGAAGGTGCCGCGCGTCGCGCAAAGCCCGGTCAACTTTGAGTGCCGCCTGTCGCAGTGCATCCAGCTGACGACGGCTAACGGGGCAGAGATCGATACCTGGCTGGTGCTGGGGGAAGTGGTAGGGATCCACATCGATGAAAGCCTGCTGCATGACGGCATCTATCAGACGGCGAAAGCGCAGCCGGTACTGCGTGCCGGTGGCCCGTCGGCGTACTTCGCCATCGGTGAAGATCAGCGTTTTGATCTGGTCCGCCCGGACGCGCGAAAAGCCTGAGCCAACCTTAGTAGCCGATCTTGTCGATCACAAACTGCTTGCCGCAGTTACCCGGGTGCGGCTGAGCCATAAACGAGCGAGTCGCCAGCGGGGCGTTGATGCTGGCGGCGGTCAGCGTGAGTTGTACCTCGGTGAGATAGGCCGGGTTGCCGCTGCAGCTGAGCTTGACGGCTTTCACCGTCGTTGGGCCCCAGCTTCTGGCTACCGCGGCGTCAAAGGCGCTGCGGGTAACGGTTTTGCCGTAGTTTGCCGCCAGGAACTGCCCCAGCGGGCTGGCCTTCACTTCCTGATTCATCCGCACCATGGTGCCGAAATAGGCGTCGGGATCGAAGCCGAAGCAGACCCCGTGTTTGGCATATTCATACCGTTCCAGGCAGGAGTTACCGCCTGCACCGGGCATCACCTCGTTCAGCTTTGCGGCACCGGTCAGCGAGAGTCCGGTCTCGGCGGCGTCACATTTACGGCTGGCTTTTGCCTCCGGCAGATTGGGGATCGGGCGGGTCGCGCAGCCATAACGCATCCATCGGCGATCGTCGACCCCGCGTGCGGCGATCGATTTCGGTAAGCCCGGCCACAGGCCATGAACGGTGAGGATCGTGGCTTTATCGTCACGCTCTTTTTGCAGCCGACACTCATCGGGCGCCGCGCGGTTGCGGTCATGCAGGCTCTGGCAAAAGCCGGACTGCCATGAGAGCGCCAGCACGTAGCGATCAAAATCCGCATATTGCGTTGCCTGAAGCGGGGCGGCCTGCGCCGCGAACGCGCACAGCACAACTGCGGTTGCGCTGACGGGCAAAACGAGATCCTTTCTGAACATGTCAATTCCTGATGATTGAAAGCAAAATATTGCTGGGAGTTATTAAAGCACAAAAAGCGCCCGCAGGCGCTTTATGCTCCAGGGCGACTTAGCCTATAGCGGTGCCTGGCACCAGCACTTCCGTGGCGACAATAACGATGACCAGGCCAACGAGGACCGGAACCGAGGTACGTTTTACCACTTCGAACGGCGAGATTTTCGCCATCCCGGCGACGGCCACGACCACGCCGGAGACCGGGGAGATGGTACGACCCAGATTGGAAGCCTGCAGCATCGGGATGGTGAGGTAGGCCGGGTTAATGCCGGAGGAGTGCGCCAGTTTCGGGATCATCTCCACGAAGGCATAGAAGGGCGCGTTACCGGAACCGGTGGTCATCGCCGCCAGCATGGTCAGAACCACCAGCACCAGCATCAGGATAATGCTCGCCGAGCCGAACGAGGTGGCGATGGAGATCAGGCTCTGGATAAAGCCGATGGTGCTCAGCCCCTGGGCAAAGACCCCGGCCGCCACCAGCAGCATCACCACGCCCGCGAAGGCATCCGCCATCCCGCGATAGGCCACTTCCAGACCGCTAAACACTTTTTGCGTATTGAAGCCGCGAACAAATTCCAGCACCGCCGCCAGCAGCATGCAGATCACCAGAATAGTGATGATGTGCAGCTCCGGGCCCCATTTACCGTCGAAAATCAGCACCCCGACAATCGGCGTAAACGGCAGGATGGCGTAGAAGGACGGTGCCGTGGTGGTGATTTCGCTGACGTCGAGTCTTTCGTGGGAGATGTTCTCTTTTTTATCGAGGTAGCGTTGCCAGAAGAAGTGCGCAATCGCCATGCCGATGATGGCGGCAATGGAGATCGGCAGGGTGGTTTTAAACGCGAAGTCGATCAGCGGCATCTCGGCGGCTTTAGCGGCCAGCACTACATCACCGGAGGTCGGGGAGAGAATAATCGCTGCCGGGGAGGCACAGATGGCCGCCGCCGCACCGCGACTGATCCCCACGTTGACCATCACCGGGAACAGGGTTGCCATCAGGAGTACACCCAGACCGGTTGCTGACGACACGGCCAGCGACATCAGACAGGCGACGAAATAGGCGGCGATCATCAGCAGGTAAGGGGAGTTGATATAGCTCAGCGGCTTCGAGGCCAGCTTGACCACCATATCGTTGGCGCCGATATGGGTCATGTAGGCGGCAAACCCACAGAGCATCATGATCATCATCCCCAGATCGCCACCGCGGCTCATCAGCAGGATTTTGATGTATTCGACGATGTCAGTTGCGGTGTAGCCAGTGCTGGTGGCGCTGGACGGCAGCACCTTATGGCCCATCAGGGCGCTGACGATCAGCAGAACAAGGCCGCCGACAAACAGCACCCCGGTGGCGGAATAGCCTTTGATGATGTAGCGCGCGACGCCGACTATGACAACTACCCCGATCAGGAGCTCGATAAACGTTAGCATGGATCCCTCTGTATCCCGACGCCCCAGAGCGAAAGGAGAAATGAGCAATGAAATTAAGGTGACAAAATGTGCCGAAATAATGGCCCGGCCTCGCTGACCAAAATCAATAAAACGACTACTAAAGGGCTGTCCTGGCCGATTTTGCTGCTGTCGTGCCATGAAGGGGGGCGGGTTGGTCCTGTATGGCGTAGAGAAATGCAATAACCATACAAAACGTAAATAAATCTAAAACGGCTTTTATCTCAGCAATATCCCTGTTTATACTCGGGACTCTTTTTGCAACCTCAAGACGCTGCTATGCCTGCCAGCTGGATCTTTCGACTGCGCTATCTGAAAAAACATCTGCTGATGCTGATGTTCGCTTTCGGCTGGCTGTTGATCCAGACCCAGGTGGCGGTGGCCTCACACGACTGCGACATCAACGTGCAGGGTGAGACGGCTACCATCCAGCATCTGGACATGATGGCGATGCCGCAGCATCATGCCGCGCCTGCGCCGTCAGGGCTGTGTGATAAACACTGCGTGCCGGAGCAGGTGCAAAAAGAGACGGGACATCCGCAGCTGGTGGCCCTGCCTGCCGCCATGACCATTACCCTCAATGACCCGGACTGCACCGCTATTGCATCGTCGTCCCGCGTCGTCACACCGCCCGCCGTGGGGCCACCGGCAACGATCCGTTTTTGCCGGTTCCGGGAATAAACACACCTGTTAATTCGTTGATTTACTTTCAATTACGTTTAACAGGAGCTTTATCATGCGTGCTTTACTCTTTTCCGCGCTGCTTGGCGCGTGCTTTACCCTTTCTTCCTGTTCCGTTCAGGCGACCACGAACGTCTCCCCGGTGACCCCGCACTGGCAGGGGCAGGGCGTGATTCGGGCGATCGACGCGCAGGCGTTGGTTATCCAGCATGATCCTATCCCGGCCCTAAAGTGGCCTGCCATGACTATGCCGTTTGCCTTTTCAGCCGATGTCGATCTCAGCGCCGTGAAACCGGGCCAGCCGGTAACATTTACGCTGGAGCGGGCCGGTGACGGCTTCCGGATAATCTCGCTCACGCCGCTGCGCTAAGCGAGGCTCCCATGAAAACAATCACACTGAGCATCTGGCTCGGTGGGGTGATGCTCGGGCTTTTCGGTGCGGCCGGGCAGGCCGCACCCTGGACGCTGGAGCAAACCCTGACCGAAGCACAACGCTACTCAGCGGCGTTATCCGCCAGCCGTAACGAGGCCCGGGCGCTGGATGCGATGGCGGATTCCGCTACCCAGCTCCCCGATCCGAAACTGAAGTTCGGGATTGAAAACGTCCCGGTGCAGGGCAGCAATGACCGCCGCTTTACCCGGGAAGGGATGACCATGCAGCGGGTCGGGATCATGCAGAGCTACGTCAGCCAGCAGAAGCGAGAGCGAAAGGCGCAAACCCTGCAGGCGCAGGCGCGGGGCGTGCTGGCGAAAGCCGACGCGGTGCGTGCTGCCCTGCAGCGGGATACCGCCCAGGCGTGGCTGGAGCTGGCTCTGGCGCAGCAGGGGCTGAAAACGGCGGATCGGCTGGTCGATGAGACGGCGCGGCAGTTGAATGTGCAGAAGGCCAGCGTCGGGGCCGGGAGTGCCAATCCCGACAGCGTGCTGGCCCTGCGCATGACCCTCAGCGCCATGCGCGACAAAGCGACGCTGGCCAGGCGTGACGTCCAGCTGGCGCAGAGCCGGTTGCTGCAACTCACCGGCCAGCAGGTCGAGGACGTGCAGGGGCCGCTACCGCGCTATCAGCGTCTGCCTGCCGACGTCGGCCAGCTCGAAGAGGCCATCGCCCGTCACCCGGAAGTGGAAGCCGCCCGGCGGGAAGCTGAGACCGCGAAAGCCCGCTCGGCGCAGTCGGCGGTGGCGGCCATCCCGGATGTCGATGTCGAGGTGTTCTACGCCCATCGTGCCGAAGGGTATGACGATATGGCCGGGGTAATGTTCACGGTCGATCTGCCTCTGTTCCAGTCGGGACGCCAGGACAAGGACTATGCCGCAGAGCTCTCCCGCTCCCTGCAGGCGGTGGATGAGCTCACGCTGATCAAGCGGGAGCACATCGCCCAGGTGCAGTCGCTGGTGGCCCAGTACCAGGCCGCGCAAACCCTTTGGCAACGCCAGCGCGATGAGGTGCTGCCGCTACAGCATCAGCGGCTGGCGGTGCTGAATGCGCAATATCGTTCGGGTCAGTCAGAGCTACCCGCCCTGCTCGAGGCACGACGTAGCGTGCTGGACAGCGAACTGGCAGTCAATCAGGCCGAGCGCGAGATGGCGCGTACCTGGGCTGCGATCCAATGGTTAATCCCGCAGGAGTGGGCACAATGAAAATCACATTCCGGGTCGCCATGACTCTGGCCTTGCTGCTGGCAGCGGGCGGCTATTACGCCGGGCAGCGTCATGCCCCACACGAGGCGGCATCGGCCCCTGCCGAACGCAAGGTGCTTTACTGGTACGATCCGATGGTCCCGGGCCAGCGTTTTGACAAGCCGGGGCGGTCGCCGTTTATGGATATGGATCTCGTGCCACGCTATGTCGACGAGGAGGATGAGACGGCAGGCGTGGGGATCAGCACCGACCGACAGCAAAATTTGGGCATGAAGACCGCCCGCGCAGAGCGTCGGGAGCTGGTCTCACCCTTTACGGCCTTTGCAACGATTGCCGCTGATGAGCGCAGCGTCACGGTGGTTTCGGCACCCGCAGCGGGCGTGGTGACGAAGCTGTATGTCCGGGCGCCGCTCCAGCAGGTGAAAGCCGGTGAAGCGCTGGTCCAGCTGTGGATCCCTCAGTGGACGCAGGCACAGCAGGAGTATCTGGCGGTGCGCGCGCTGGGCGATACGGCATTAACCGCCGCCGCCCGGGAGCGGCTGAAGCTGCAGTTTATGCCTGAGGAGGTGATTCGCGTCCTCGAGCGCAGCGGTAAACCGCAGACCTCGCTGATCCTCCGGGCCGAGCAAGCGGGCTATGTGGCGAAACTGGACGTGCGCGAAGGGGCACAGGTGGCGGCGATGACCGCATTGTTTGAAATGGCGCGTCTCGATCCGGTCTGGCTGGTGGTGGATTATCCCCAGTCGCAGGCGCAGGTCCTGAGCATCGGCAGCGAAATGGTGGCAACCTCAGAGAGCTTCCCGGGGATGCGTTTTCACGGGCGGGTCAGCGAGCTGCTGCCCCAGATAGATATCGCCACCCGCACCCTGAAGGCGCGAATTCTGGTGGACAATCCGCAGCAGCAGCTGAAACCGGGCATGTTCCTGACCGTCTCCCGGGCACAGTCGGTGGCGCAGGCACCGGTGCTGGCCGTACCGGAAGAGGCGGTAATCGACACCGGGGGGAGCAAACGCCTGCTTCTGGCCAGCGGCAACGGCTATTTCCAGCCGGTGAACGTGGAGACCGGGCTCACCGCCCAGGGGTGGACCGAAATCCGATCCGGCGTGCAGGAGGGGGATGAGGTAGTCACCTCCGGGCAGTTCCTGATCGACTCCGAAGCCAGCCTGCGCAGCGCGCTGCCGGAGGTGACGAAATGATCGCGGCGGTGATTAAAGCGTCTCTGCGTAACCGGCTGCTGGTGATCCTGGCGGCCCTGATGATGGCGGGGTGGGGCATCTGGGCGGTGCAGCGTGCGCCGCTGGATGCCCTGCCGGATCTGTCGGACGTGCAGGTGATCGTCCGCGCCAGTTTTCCGGGCAAGGCGCCGCAGGTGATTGAGGACCAGGTCACCTGGCCCCTGACGACCTCAATGCTCTCGGTTCCGGGCGCGAAAACGGTGCGCGGGTTCTCAATGTTTGGCGATGCGTATGTCTACGTGCTGTTTGAGGACGGGACCGATCTCTACTGGGCGCGATCCCGGGTGCTGGAGTATTTAAGCCAGGTCCAGTCGCAGCTGCCGGCCGGGGTCAGTGTCGCCCTGGGCCCGGATGCCACCGGGGTGGGCTGGATCTATGAGTACGCGCTGGTCGATCGCAGCGGCAAACATAGCCTGGCCGATCTGCGCGCCATTCAGGACTGGACCCTGAAGTTTGAGCTCAAGAGCGTGGCGAATGTGTCAGAGGTTGCCAGTATCGGCGGCATGGTGCGTCAGTATCAGGTGGTTGCCGAACCGGCGAAAATGCGGGCCCTCAACATCACCCACGGGCAAATGGTGACGGCGCTACAGGCGGCCAACAAAGAGGGGGGCGGCGCGCTGCTGGAAAAAGGCGAAGCGGAGTACATGGTGCGCACCACCGGCTATCTGCACAGCCTGGAAGATTTTCGCAATGTGGTGATCGCCTCCCGTGAGGGGGTGCCGATCCTGCTGGGCGACGTGGCAAGCGTCGGCTATGGTCCGGAGATCCGCCGGGGCGTGGCGGAGCTGAACGGCGAAGGCGAAGTGGCCGGCGGCGTGGTGGTGATGCGCTACGGGCAGAACGCGCTGGAGACGCTACATGCGGTAAAAGCGAAGCTGGCTGAGCTGCAAAAAACGCTGCCCACCGGGGTGGAGATTGTTCCGGTCTACGATCGCTCGACGCTGATTGAGGATGCCGTCGAAACCCTCACCCACAAGCTGCTGGAGGAGTTCGTAGTGGTGGTGCTGGTCTGCGCCCTGTTCCTGTTCCATTTCCGGTCGGCGCTGGTGGCGGTAGTCTCCCTGCCGCTGGGTATTCTGGGGGCATTCGTGGTAATGCACTACCAGGGGATCAACGCCAACATCATGTCGCTCGGTGGGATTGCCATCGCCATCGGTGCCATGGTCGATGCCGCGATTGTGATGATCGAGAATATGCACAAAGTGCTGGAGCAGTGGCGGCACGATAACCCGGGTCAGGAGCCTGTCTCAGCCGATTACTGGCGGCTGGCGGAGCGGGCGGCGATTGAGGTGGGCCCGGCGCTGTTCTGCAGCCTGCTGATCATCACCCTGTCGTTTATCCCGGTCTTTTCGCTGGAAGCGCAGGAAGGGCGAATGTTCGCCCCGCTGGCGTTCACCAAAACCTGGGCAATGGCGGTGGCGGCCGGGCTCGGCATCACCCTGGTACCGGTGCTGATGGGCTATTTCATTCGCGGCCGCATCCCGGATGAGAAGGCCAACCCGATCAACAGGGTGCTGATCCGCCTGTATGAACCGCTGCTGGACCGGGTGCTGCGTTTTCCAAAAGTGACCCTGGCGCTGGCGGGGCTAATGCTGGTGGTCACGCTCTGGCCGTTAAGTCGGCTGGGGAGTGAGTTTATGCCGCCGCTAAATGAGGGCGACCTGCTGTATATGCCGTCAACCCTGCCGGGGATCTCTGCCCGGGAGGCGGCCCGGGTACTGCAACAGACGGACAGGCTGATCAAAAGCGTGCCGGAGGTGGCATCGGTGTTCGGCAAGGCCGGACGGGCGGAGACGGCAACCGATCCGGCGCCGTTAACCATGCTGGAAACGACCATCCACTTTAAGCCGCGCGACCAGTGGCGGCCGGGCATGACGCCGGAAAAACTGGTTGAGGAGCTGGATCGCACCGTCCAACTGCCGGGGATTGCCAACGTCTGGGTACCGCCGATCCGCAACCGCCTCGACATGCTGGCGACAGGCATTAAAAGCCCGGTGGGGATCAAGGTCAACGGCAACAATCTGGCCGATATCGAACGCGTTGCCCGGCAGATTGAACAGGTAGTGAAGCAGGTGCCGGGCGTCACCTCCGCACTGGCGGAGCGGCTGGCGGGCGGGCGTTACGTCGATATTCGTATCGATCGCCAGAAAGCCGCGCGCTATGGCGTCTCGGTGGAGGAGCTGCAGGGGATGGTCGCCACGCTGGTGGGCGGGGATAAGGTAGGTGAGGTGATCCTCGGGCGCGAGCGTTACCCAATCAACCTGCGGTATCCCCGTGACAGCCGGGATTCTGTCGATAAGCTGCGGACATTGCCGGTGGTGGCAGCCAACGGCAGCCAGATAGCGCTGGGCGAGCTGGCGGATATCCTGGTGACCGAGGGGCCGCCAATGCTGAAAAGTGAAAATGCCCGCCTTTCGAACTGGATCTATGTGGATCTGCGTGGGCGCGATCTGAAATCAGCCGTAGAGGAGATGCAGCAGCGGGTGACCCGGGAGGTTATTTTGCCGCAGGGGGTATCCCTCGCCTGGTCCGGTCAGTTTGAATATCTCGAGCGGGCCACTGCGAAGCTGAAAATAGTACTTCCCGTCACCCTGATAATTATATTTATTCTCCTCTGGCTGACCTTTAAGCGTATTTCAGATGTTCTTATCATTATGGGAACCTTACCTTTTTCACTTATTGGTGGGGTCTGGTTATTATGGCTGCTGGAATATAATTTATCGGTGGCCGGGGCGGTAGGATTTATTGCTCTCGCAGGCGTATCGGCAGAATTTGGCGTTATTATGGTGCTCTATCTTAATCAGGCGCTGGATAAATATCGAACACGAGATGGCGATAGCGAAAATAGCGTGTTAATGAAGGCTATTCATGAAGGTGCCGTCCTGCGCGTGCGCCCCAAAGTGATGACCGTGGCCACCATTATGGCCGGATTACTGCCGGTAATGTGGGGCGGAGGAAGCGGGGCAGAGGTGATGCAGCGCATTGCTGCCCCGATGATCGGCGGTATGGTCAGCGCGCCACTGTTGTCCATGCTGGTTATTCCTGCGCTGTATAAGCTATTGCATCAGCGTTAATTTTTCTTAATTGCGTCTTAAATATTTTAAGGCGCACTCTTTATTCCTAGGAGTATTCTTATGAAATTAAGCAAACAATTAAGATAAACGCCAATGCCGCCTTGATTCCGTTCAACTATTCTAGGCCAGAACACCCGGCGAATAGTTAAGTGGTAACAGGATTGTGACAGTTATTAATAATTTCTTTCTTATTTTTACTTTTATTTTTGCTCAGTTAACATTTTCAACTGCGGCAACGGCTAAAGAGGTGCCTCCTCTCAGAGCCTGGGTTAAAACGATTCATAACGACATGATTGAGACCTGGGAAGCGCCCCAGCATTACGATCTCTACGTGCCCGCCATTACCTGGCATGCCCGCTTCGCTTACGACAAAGAGAAGACCGATCGCTACAACGAGCGACCGTGGGGCGCGGGGTTTGGCCAGTCACGCTGGGATGAAAAAGGTAACTGGCATGGTCTTTACGCGATGGCGTTTAAAGACTCCTACAATAAATGGGAGCCGATTGCGGGCTACGGCTGGGAGAAAACCTGGCGGCCGCTGACCGATGATAACCTGCATCTGGGGCTGGGCTTTACCGCTGCCGTAACGGCGCGTGATAACTGGAATTACATCCCCGTTCCGTTGGTTCTGCCGCTGGCCTCAGTAGGGTACGGCCCGGCTACGTTCCAGATGACCTATATCCCAGGAACCTATAACAACGGCAACGTTTACTTCGCCTGGATGCGCTTTCAGTTTTAGCTGAAAAAACAATACATACTGGTGATTTAATAGCCACTTATTGAAGAGTAAAGGATAAAAATTGGGGGCCAAAAATTAACGCGACTTTTGTCACTTTTCTTCAAAAAGGCGCTGGACAAAACCGCTCACAATTGTTGTACTGATACCCGACACAGCATTTGTGTCCAATTTTCATGTAAAGGTAATTTTGATGTCTAAGATTAAAGGTAACGTTAAGTGGTTTAATGAATCCAAAGGATTCGGTTTCATTACTCCGGAAGATGGCAGCAAAGACGTGTTCGTACACTTCTCTGCAATCCAGAGCAATGGTTTCAAAACCCTGGCTGAAGGTCAGCGCGTTGAGTTTGAAATCACTAACGGTGCCAAAGGCCCTTCTGCTGCTAACGTCATCGCACTGTAATTCAGTCGAGACCAGCAAGAATTTCAAAACCCGCTCCCTGAGCGGGTTTTTTTCGTTCTGGCTCAGCTAAACAAGTACAGTCTCAAAAAGCTGGCCAGAATCACCACGCTCAGCACTACCATCCCCGCATTTGTTATTTTCTCTTTCATTGCGTCACCCTCAGTGTATGTGGTGACAGGTTGCCTGAGAAAAATTAAGCCAACATTAAGGCCGCGGCTTTTAGTGAGCATTTACCGCAGAGATTAACCAAAATGCGAGCGCGGTCATCATTAGCGAACCCAGCAGATTGACCGCAATGTTCAGCAGCGCCCAGGCCGCGCGGCCATCCTGCAGCAGAAAGACTACCTCTGCCGAGAATGTTGAGAAGGTCGTCAGCCCGCCGCAGAAGCCGGTGGTGATTAACAGTTTCCACACCGGATCGATGTGGGTCATCCGGTTAAACCACGCCAGCCCCAGTCCAATGATAAAGGCGCCAATAAGGTTGGCCGTGAGCGTACCGAACGGGATCTGCTGATGCAGAGGGTTAAGCCGCATGCTCAACAGCCAGCGCACCACGCTTCCAGTGCCCCCGCCGATAAAAACGGCTAAAAGTAGTTGAAACACGAACAATACCTGCTATTTGATGTGTAAGAACTCAGAGTGTAACGCCGTTTAAGGCAGGGGGAAAATATGTACGTTGCGGTTGGACAATTTGCAGTAACGGCAAACTGGCAAAAAAATGCTGAAACCTGCGTGTCGTTGATGGACCAGGCGGCCGCAAAAGGTGCATCGCTGCTGGTGCTGCCCGAAGCGCTGCTGGCCCGCGATGATAACGATCCCGACCTGTCTGTGAAATCGGCCCAGCCGCTTGACGGCGGCTTTTTGACAATGCTGCTGGCAGAGAGTGCCCGTAACGAATTGACCACAGTGCTGACCGTGCATGTCCCCTCTACCGCGGGCAGGGCGATTAACACCCTGGTCGCCCTGCGTGCCGGACAGATCGTGGCGCAGTATGCCAAGCTGCATCTTTACGATGCGTTCAGCATTCAGGAATCCAGGCTGGTGGACGCGGGTACGATCGTCCCGCCGCTGATCGAAATCGACGGCGTCCGTCTGGGGTTGATGACCTGCTACGATTTACGCTTCCCGGAGATGGCGTTGAATCTGGCCCTGGCAGGGGCAGACGTTTTGGTTCTGCCTGCGGCATGGGTCAGAGGGCCACTCAAGGAGCACCACTGGTCAACGCTGCTGGCGGCCCGGGCGCTGGACACGACCTGCTATGTGGTGGCGGCAGGGGAGTGCGGCAACAAGAATATTGGCCAGAGTCGGATTATTGACCCTCTGGGCGTGACGATTGCGGCTGCGGCAGAGGGGCCGGCGCTGCTGTTCGCCGGGATGAGCCGGGAGCGCATTACGCTGGCGCGTCAGCAGCTGCCGGTCCTGCGCAACCGCCGCTTCGCCCCTCCGCAATTAATGTGACGTTTTTTAAACAACGCTTGATTCACCTTGTTACAGATTGCTATTGTGTGCGGGCGTCAAATGACCGTTAATAACGTCGGGTTTTTAGGGCGCGAAACGCAGCCTGTTTACGTCAAGAAGGTATCTATGGGTGAGATTAGTATTACCAAACTGCTGGTGGTAGCCGCACTGGTTGTCCTGCTGTTTGGTACCAAGAAATTACGTACGCTGGGCGGAGACCTGGGTGCTGCCATCAAAGGCTTTAAGAAGGCGATGAACGACGATGACGCCACGGCGAAGAAAACTGCCGATGCGGAAATCGCGGCTGAGAAACTCTCCCACAAAGAGTAACGGCCAGGCCTTAATGGCTTGCGATAGAAAAAAACCGGCTCAGGCCGGTTTTTTTATGGGTGAACTGTAAGTTTTTGTGACGGGCTTACTTCACTTCTTCGCCTTTCGCCTGCATATCGGCGTGGTAGGACGAACGAACGAACGGGCCGCAGGCGGCATGGGTGAAGCCCATCGCCATCGCTTCGGCTTTCATTTCATCAAACTCTTCAGGGCTGACGTAACGCTGCACCGGCAGGTGGTGACGGCTTGGCTGCAGATACTGGCCCAGCGTCAGCATGGTAACGCCGTGGCGACGCAGGTCGCGCATCACTTCCACGATCTCAGCGTTGGTTTCACCCAGACCGACCATCAGACCCGATTTGGTTGGGATCTCCGGATGCGCTTCTTTAAAACGCTCCAGCAGCTTCAGGGACCAGTTGTAATCGGCACCCGGACGAACCTGACGGTAGAGGCGCGGTACGTTTTCCAGGTTGTGGTTGAATACGTCTGGCGGGGTGGCGTTGAGGATCTCCAGCGCACGGTCCATACGACCGCGGAAGTCCGGTACCAGGGTTTCGATTTTGATGTTCGGGCTTTTTTCGCGGATAGCGGTGATGCAGTCGGCGAAGTGCTGGGCACCACCGTCGCGCAGATCGTCGCGGTCAACGGAGGTAATAACGACGTAACGCAGCGCCATGTCAGCAATCGTCTGACCCAGTTTCTGCGGTTCATTGGCGTCAGGGGCGACGGGACGGCCATGGGCAACGTCGCAGAACGGGCAGCGGCGGGTACAAATCGCGCCAAGGATCATGAAGGTCGCGGTGCCGTGGTTAAAACATTCAGCAAGGTTCGGGCAGGAGGCTTCTTCACAAACGGAGTGAAGGCCGTTTTTGCGCATCGCTGCTTTAATTCCCTGAATACGCGAAGAGTCCGCCGGAAGTTTGATCTTCATCCAGGCCGGTTTTCTTAACAGCGCTTCGCGCTCCGTAGCCACGTTTTTAACCGGGATTAGGGCCATTTTATCGGCATCACGGTATTTAACACCGCGTTCCATCACAATGGGTTTACTCATAGCGTGCGTCTTCCAGTTGCGAAAATCGAAGGAAAGCGTTTCAATTCAAGGGAATGTTGTATTTATCAACTATTTTTGAACGAACGACAGGCAGTATATCATTGATACGGACGAGAAAGCAGCCTGCCCGGTCGCCAAATTGTAAAATAGTTGTTGTTTAGTGCCTTTTGTGTGGGCCAGCACAGCATTGCGGCTAAGGACCCTCTTTCAGAAGGCCTTGCGGATGACGTCAATCAGGTTTTCCAGCACCGGATCGCGCAGGCTCAGCTTGTTGTAATAGAGCGAGATTTCAACGCATTCGGCATTGAGCGGGGCGAAGGGGATATGCTCCAGCGGCCAGCAGTGGCGCACCAGGGTAAACAGGCGCTCGGGGATGATACCGATCAGATCGCTGCTGCCGATCAGGGCGGCAATCGTAAAAAGATTGTAACTGCTAAAGTGCACCAGACGTTCCGGGAAAATATCGTTAATACGTTGTCGCAGCCCATTCAGGTTTTGTCCTTCCAGCATCAGCAGCGTTTGCTCGTATTGCTGAAGATTTTCCACTGTGGCGGCCTGGCTCAGTGCCGGATGGTTTTTTCGGCAGATGAGCAGCAATTTGTCTGCAAAAAGGACGTTATGGCTCAGGGCGCGGGCATTCAGGGAGTTGCTGTCGATGATGAGATCGGTCTGGAACTGGGCTAACTGCGTCTCGGCGTCATTAACCGAAATATTGCGTAGCATCAACTGGGGCGCATGGGTCTTCACGGCCTGGTAGATCTGCGGCAGTACCAGCGCGCCGACGGTCGGAGTGGTACCAATGGTGATGGTGCGTTGCTTATCGTAGCTGCCGGTAAGATCCAGCGCCCCAAGAATCGACTCCAGCCCCTGGCTGATGTATTCGTGCAAATGCGTGGCGTAGGCGGTAGGCGTCACGCCCTGGCCTTTGCGGATAAACAGCGGATCGGGAAAAATGGTGCGTAATTTTTGAATGGACTGACTGATTGCTGAGGGAGTGAGATTCAGAATTTTCGCAGCATTGACGATCCCTTTGTGAACATACACTGCCTCAAAAATCGTCAATAAGTTGAGATCAATATTACGTAACGTACGAAAAATTTGTGGTTTTGCTTCACTGCCTGGATCGCTCAAGCGCTTACCTGGAGAATTATTATTATCCACGCTATCCCTCCCTAATTATTCACAATATAAATAATAGTTGAATTTAAATAATGTGCTTATTGTTGTGGCTAAACTGTTTTTGACAATTAACATTCTTAAGTATAATCATTGAGTTGTCTAATTTTTGCGCAGGTGCGTTCCACGCCTGTCGGTTAGCCAGGCCGGAGCAGAAAAGAGGTGAATGCTTATAGGCAGGCGCGTTGCGGGTATTTTGAAAATATAGAAACTACGGATTGTTGTAAAGCGTAAAAGCTTTGAATTAAGGATGGCTCATCAAATAATGAGCCAAACGGCGGAAGTGATTAAGCAGTAATATATTTATGGGGTGGATTGTTTAGCAGTGCTAAAAAAGCATTAAGCAAATGAGGACGCGCAATTTCCGGTGTAATGTTCTCTACCCACTGGCGCATTTGCGTCATTTCCATCCCCGCATAACCACAAGGATTGATGCGCCGGAAAGGCGAAAGATCCATGTTGATATTTAATGCGAGACCGTGAAAAGAGCACCCTTTACGAATACGCAGACCGAGTGAACATATTTTCATTTCGCCCACATAGACGCCGGGCGCATCCGCCCGCGGGTGCGCATCGATATCAAATTCGGCCAGCGTATTGACCACCGTCTGTTCAAGCAGCGTCACCAGTTCGCGCACGCCGAGCTTTCTGCGCTTCAGGTTGAGCAGGACATACATCACCTGCTGGCCCGGTCCGTGATAGGTGATCTGCCCGCCACGATCGCTCTGGATAACCGGAATATCACCAGGCATCAGCAGATGCTCTGCTTTCCCGGCCTGACCCTGGGTAAAGACCGGAGGATGCTCTACCAGCCAGATCTCATCCGGCGTGTTCTCGTCGCGCGTGTCAGTGAAATCATGCATAGCCTGGGAGACAGGTTCATAGGGCTGCAGCCCAAGCTGGCGGACGAGAATAGTATCCTGATACAAAACGAGATCTCCGAACGAAGGAACAAACTGGAGCGGGGAGTATATCACAGAGGGGAAACAGGTTACCCGGCGATGCGGGTAACCGAAAGGCGTTACAGTACCATGCGCACGATATCGATATTACCGAGCTCTTCGTACAGGGTCTCGACTTGTTCAATATGCGTCGCCGTGATGGTGATAGACACGGAATGGTAGTTGCCTTTGCTGCTTGGTTTCACCGTCGGAGAGTAGTCCCCTGGCGCATGGCGCTGGACCACTTCAACCACCTGATCAACCAGCTCAGGCAACGCCTGCCCCATTACTTTGTAAGTAAATGGAGTAGGGAATTCAAGCAGTTCGTTAAGTTTGGTTTTCATGGGAGCTCCGGCAGTACGTCAAAAAAAGAATAACTCCCACGTCGGGTGGGAGTTATCAGGTTACATAGTATATGGGGATGGAAATCACACTTTCAAGTGTTCAATTCTTAACCAAACCAGTGATGGAACATCAGTTTAATGTAATCAATGATTTTGCCGAAGAAATTGCCTTCCGGGATTTCGTCCAGCACCACCAGTGGGCGCTGATCGATGGTTTTGCCATCAAGCTGGAAGTTGATGGTGCCCACGACCTGGTTTTTCTTCAGCGGAGCGTGCAGCTCGCTGGCGGTCAGGACATAGCTGGCCTTCAGATCTTTCATGCGGCCGCGTGGGATTGTCAGGTAGAGATCTTTATCGACACCCAGGGAGGCACGGTCGTTATCACCAAACCATACTGGCTCAGAGGCGAACTCTTTGCCCGCTTTCAGTGGGTTCACGGTTTCGAAGAAGCGGAAGCCCCAGGTGAGCAGTTTCTTGCTCTCGGTTTCACGCCCTTTGAAGGTACGACCGCCCATCACCGCAGAGATCAGACGCATCTGGCCTTCGGTGGCAGAGGCGACCAGGTTGTAACCGGCTTTATCGGTATGCCCGGTTTTGATGCCGTCAACGTTCAGGCTGTTATCCCACAGCAGGCCGTTGCGGTTGGTCTGGCGGATACCGTTAAAGGTGAACTCTTTCTCTTTGTAGATCGTGTATTCGTTCGGCACGTCACGGATCAGCGCCTGGCCAATCAGGGCCATGTCACGCGCCGAGCTGTACTGACCCTCAGCATCCAGGCCGTGCACGGTCTGGAAGTGGCTGTTTTTCAGACCCAGCGCGGAAACGTAGCTGTTCATCAGGCCCACAAAGGCGTCCTGGCTGCCTGCGGCAAAGTCGGCCATTGCCACACAGGCGTCGTTACCTGACTGCAGGTTGATACCACGGATCAGCTGGGAGACAGGCACCTGCATGCCGGGTTTCAGGAACATCAACGATGAGCCCTTGAACACCGGGTTGCCAGTGGCCCACGCATCGTTGCCGATGGTCACCAGGTCGGTTTCTTTGAATTTACCTGCTTTCATGGCCTGACCGATGACGTAGCTGGTCATCATTTTGGTCAGACTGGCCGGGTCGCGTCGTGAATCCGCGTTCTGCTCAGCCAACACTTTGCCGGAGTTGTAATCGATCAGGATGTAGGATTCCGCATCGATCTGCGGAACGCCCGGGATCATGGTCTTGATATTCAGGTCATCGGCGTGAGCAACAGAGAGCGTGGCTGCACAAAGCGCCGTAGTGAGCGCCATGCGCTGCATAAAACGAGCGGAGAAAGTGGTCTTCATGGTTAGAAAAACGACATCCGTGATGGAATTAAAAAAGTGCCTTACTATAGCAAATGCTATACAGGCCGGCATCCGACTTTCGGCATGAGAGTGTGAATCAACATGACAAATACTGACAATTCGGATACCGCCGATTAATCATTTCGCAACAGCGATAAATGACTGTAACTGCGCTTCATTCTGCAGACGTTGCTGTAAAGCTGCCGCCTGAGATTTGCTGGCAAACGGACCCAGCTGAATACGCCATACCGCGCCATTTTGCTCAACGCGTCCCGGTACGCCAAACTGCTGGCCGAGGCGCTGCTGATACTGCTGGGCACGGGCCTGGTCGCTGACTGCGCCAACCTGAACGACGTAGCCACCGGCCTGGGCGGGAGCGGAAACGGGGGCCGTTACCGGAGCCTGAGTCGGGGCAGATACGGGCGCCGTCACCGGAGCCGTCTGGTTCACCGGCGCGGTAACAACCGGCTGAGGTGCAGGCGGTTCGCTGCCTTCCAGCACGCCGGAAGCGAGGGTGGTTGGAGCGCCAAGGAAACCGCTGCTGCTGACCGGCGCGCCCATGCTGTCTTCGCTTTTCAGCGTGTCGTTACTGATGGCATGTACGTCACCCTGCGGTGCAGGTTCGGAAACGGACGACGCGGCACCCATACCGCTGCTCAGATCGGGACGCGCGGGCAGGGCATAAGTCTGTTTAGCCACGGTGGTACAGGCCATACCCGGGCCGGAGAGCGAACCGTCCTGAGCGACAATAATCGGGTCGATACGCACTTTGGTGTTATTTGAGGTATTCAGGCGGTCGGCCGCGGCGCGCGACAGCGAGATCGCGCGGTCATTGCCGTAAGGGCCACGATCGTTGATACGCACCACGATCATCCGGCCATTCGCCAGGTTAGTGATACGTGCATAGCTCGGGATCGGCAGCGTCGGGTGCGCAGCGGTGAGCTGCATCGGATCGAAAGCTTCGCCGCTGGCGGTCAGGTTGCTTCCCGGCTCGGCGTCATAAATTGCTGCCAGGCCTGCCTGACTGAATCGGGAAAGGTCCTGAACGATTTTGTAGCTTTTACCGTCGCGTTCGTAATCCTGATTGGCGGTGGCGCTCAGCGGTTCGAAACGCGGATCGGCTCCGCTGATCTCAACCACCGGACCATTACATACCGCTGGCTGCGGTGGTGCGACGGTCGCTTGCTGCTGACCATCGTCACTTGTACAGGCTGCCAGTAAACTCACTGCGATGCAGATCCCAGACCACTGCTTACGCATTGCGTGCCCCTTATACGCTTTTTGACAACATTTTTCTGTGTGTGTGGATCGACATCACGATCCCGAACCCGGCCATCAGAACGATCAGGGCCGAGCCTCCATAACTCACCAGGGGAAGCGGTACGCCTACCACCGGCAGAATACCGCTCACCATACCAATATTTACGAAAACATAAACGAATAAAATCAACATCAAGCCACCGGCCATTACCCGGCCAAAGGTGGTTTGCGCCCGGGCGGCAATCCACAATCCGCGCATGATTAACAGCAGGTACAGCGCCAGCAGGATCAGAATCCCGACCAGACCTAACTCTTCCGCCAGCACCGCAAAGATAAAGTCGGTGTGGCGTTCGGGCAGAAACTCAAGCTGCGACTGAGTGCCGTGCAGCCAGCCCTTACCGCGCAGGCCGCCTGAGCCGATTGCAATCTTCGACTGTATAATATGATAGCCTGCCCCGAGCGGGTCGCTCTCCGGATCGAGCAACATCATCACGCGTTGGCGCTGATAATCGTGCATCAGGAAGAACCACAGGATCGGGATAAAGGCCGCCACTAACACCGCCGCAATGCCGATAAGCCGCCAGCTGAGTCCGGAAAGGAACAGCACGAACAGGCCCGAGAGGGCGATCAGAATCGAGGTACCGAGGTCCGGCTGCGCGGCTACCAGCAGCGTCGGCAGGAAGATCAGCACCAGCGCGATAGCGGTGTTTTTCAGCGACGGCGGGCAGACGTCACGGTTAATAAAGCGGGCCACCATCAGCGGAACGGCGATTTTCGCAATCTCAGAGGGCTGAAAACGCACAATACCGAGATCGAGCCAGCGCTGTGCACCTTTCGAGATGGCACCGAAGGCATCCACCGCCACCAGTAGAATGATACAGAAGATATAGAGATAGGGCGCCCAGCCTTCGTAGACGCGCGGCGGGATCTGCGCCATCACCACCATCACCACCAGACCCATGGTAATCTGGCCGATCTTACGCTCCGTCATGCCGAGATCCTGGCCGCTGGCGCTCCAGATGACCATGGCACTGTAGACCAGCAGCGCCAGCAGGATCAGCAGCATGGCCGGGTCGATGTGGATCTTGTCCCACAACGATTTTTTATTCGGATTATCCGTCACGATTATTGGTCCTCCGCGCCTGCGGCAGCCGGGCTTTCACTCGGCAATTCAGTGTTGTTATCACCCAGCATGATGTGATCAAGGATCTGGCGCATGATAGTACCGACCGCCGGGCCGGCACCGCCGTTTTCCAGAATAATCGACACCGCCACCTGCGGGTTTTCGTATGGAGCAAACGCAATCATCAGCTTATGGTCACGCAGACGTTCAGCAATTTTGTGTGCGTTATAGGTTTCGTTCGCTTTCAGACCAAAGACCTGCGCGGTACCGGATTTTGCCGCGATTTTATACGGCGCACCGGCAAAGTATTTGTGTGCTGTACCGTTGGCACGGTTGGCTACGCCATACATCCCGTCTTTGGCAATTTCCCAATAACCGGAATGAATATCGCCCACCGGCGGCTCGTGCGGCTGCGACCAGGGGACTTTTTTGCCGTCTTCAACGGTGCTCATCAGCAGGTGCGGCACTTTTACCACCCCGTCGTTGATCAGGATCATCAGCGCTTTGCTCATCTGAATCGGTGTGGCGGTCCAGTAGCCCTGACCGATTCCTACCGGAATGGTGTCGCCCTGATACCACGGCTTTTTAAAGCGTTTCAGCTTCCATTCACGGGTCGGCATGTTGCCGGAGCGCTCTTCTGAGAGGTCGATACCGGTGTAGTGACCATAACCAAATTTGCCCATCCATTCTGACAGACGGTCGATGCCCATGTCGTAGGCCACCTGGTAGAAGAAGGTATCCGCCGACTCCTCCAGTGATTTAGTGACGTTCAGATGGCCGTGGCCCCACTTCTTCCAGTCGCGGTAGCGTTTTTCCGAGCCAGGCAACTGCCACCAGCCCGGGTCGAAGAGACCGGTATTGCGGGTGATCACCCCTGCGCTGAGCGCAGATACCGCCACATAAGGTTTTACCGTGGACGCCGGGGGATAAACACCCTGAGTCGCGCGGTTGATCAGCGGCGTGTTCGGGTCATTAAGCAGGCCAGAATAATCTTTGCTGGAGATACCATCAACGAACAGGTTAGGGTCATAGCTCGGCGTCGAGACCAGGGCCAGAATGCTGCCGGATCGTGGGTCGGTCACAATCACCGCCGCACGGCTGCCTGCCAGCAGGGTTTCGACGTACTGCTGGAGTTTGAGATCAAGGGTCAGATAGATGTCATGCCCGGCCTGAGGCGGCACCTCTTTCAGCTGGCGGATCACCCGGCCACGGTTGTTGACTTCAACCTCTTCGTAACCGGTCTGACCGTGGAGCATATCTTCGTAGTAGCGCTCAATGCCCAGCTTGCCGATATCGTGCGTTGCCGCGTAGTTGGCGAGCTTGCCGTCTTTATCCAGCCTGTCGACATCTTTATCGTTGATTTTCGAGACATAGCCGATGACGTGCGTCAGGGCAGAGCCGTACGGGTAGAAGCGGCGCTTGTAACCTTTGACTTCTACGCCCGGAAAGCGGTACTGGTTCACGGCGAAACGGGCTACCTGCACCTCGGTGAGGTTGGTTTTTACCGGAATCGACGTGAAGCGATGCGAGCGGGAGCGCTCTTTTTTGAAGGCGGCAATATCGTCATCATTCAGATCGACCACGCTGCGCAGCGCGTCGAGCGTCTGCTGCACGTTATCGACCTTCTCCGGCATCATTTCAATCTGGTAGATCGTGCGGTTCAGCGCCAATGGCGTACCGTTGCGATCGTAGATAATGCCGCGGCTTGGGGCGATGGGGACAAGTTTGATGCGGTTTTCGTTGGAGCGGGTCTGGTAATCGGTAAAACGGACAATTTGCAGATTATAGAGGTTGGCGATCAGCACGCCAGTCAGCAGCAAAATCCCCAAAAAGGCGACCACCGCCCGGCGCACAAACAGCGCGGACTCAGCCGTATAGTCGCGAAAAGAATTCTGTAGTTTCATCCGCTGCTTAATTTATCCAGGACGTCATCATTACTCACGGTGATAAGGATGGTTAGTCGTGATGCTCCACGCGCGATAGAGACTTTCAGCAACCAACACCCGAACCAGCGGGTGGGGCAGCGTCAGCGCGGAGAGAGACCAACTCTGTTCTGCTGCCGCTTTGCAGGCGGGAGATAATCCCTCGGGACCGCCAATTAACAGGCTGACGTCGCGACCGTCCTGCTTCCAGCGCTCCAGTTCATGCGCCAGCTGCGGTGTATCCCAGGGCTTGCCCGGAATATCGAGCGTGACGATGCGGTTTTTGCCTGCGGCAGCCAGCATCAGTTCACCCTCTTTGTCGAGAATGCGTTTGATATCTGCGTTTTTGCCGCGTTTGCCGGCGGGGATCTCCACCAGCTCAAAGGGCATGTCTTTCGGAAAACGACGCAGATATTCAGTAAACCCTGTTTGTACCCAGTCGGGCATTTTTGTGCCGACGGCTACCAGTTGCAGCTTCACGCATTAACCCCAGAGTTTTTCCAGCTCATACAGGCGACGGCTCTCTTCCTGCATGACGTGGACAATCACATCGCCAAGGTCAACAACGACCCAGTCAGCGGTCGCTTCGCCTTCAACGCCCAGCGGCAGCATACCGGCAGCGCGGGATTCCTG
This sequence comes from Leclercia tamurae, assembly GCF_025566055.1. GTDB lineage: Bacteria > Pseudomonadota > Gammaproteobacteria > Enterobacterales > Enterobacteriaceae > Enterobacter > Enterobacter tamurae. Next base: position 327,110 of record NZ_JAMHKS010000077.1, on the reverse strand, counting down.
CACAACATGGTCAGCGATGGAAGCAACGTGGCGAGTGGAGGTACCGGTGCAGATAATCATGCAATCGGTGATGCTTGATTTGCCCTGAACGTCGATGGCGATGATGTCCTGACCTTTCAGGTCATCAATTTTGTCGATAACAAAATCCTGGAGTGCTTTACCCTGCAAGTTTTCCCCCTGGGAAAGTGAGATTGAATAACTGTAAATTCGTAGCCAGACAGTATACCTGAACTGGCCGCAGTATCGGGACTAATGTCACCGGACGGGCCTGCGAAGGCGGGTATCATCCCACCCTATGCCGGAGATTGCATCGCCATTTTTGTAAAACAGTTTTTGTAAAACAGTGCTGGCGGGAAGTCTGGCAGCGGAGGATATCAGCCTGGACGGGGGTGTCAATGCCGAGAGCGCGAATGGCGCGCTTTTTCTCCCGGCGTCCAGTCAGTTGCTGCTTTTCTGATACAGACCCTGCTGCTGAATGTAATGCAGCACCGCAGCCGGTAACATCTCATCACAGGGTAGTCTCTGCTGCAGACGCTGGCGGATCAGGGTGGCCGAAATATCAAACCACGGCGTTTCCGCCAGATAGATTTTACCGGCTGGCAGGGTATGCAGATCTTCAGCCTGATATGTCAGGTGCTGCTCCAGCCACTGCTGATGCTGCTCCTCTTTCATCGCCAGCGGATAACCCGGACGACGACAGACGATCAAATGGCTGTTATCGAGGATCGTCTGATACTGATACCAGCCTGGAAAGCTAAGCAGTGAGTCCTGGCCGATGATAAAGGCCAGCGGTCTCTCCGGCCCCTGTTCGCTGCGCCACGCCTGCAGAGTTTGCGCAGTATAAGATGGGCTGTTCCGACGCAGTTCACGCTCGTCGAGGTGAAAAAGCGGCTTATCGGCAATCGCCAGCTCCAGCATCGCTTTGCGCTGTGCGGCGCTGGCTTCGGGCTGGGGACGGTGCGGCGGCACGTTGTTTGGCATAATAGTGACGCGCTGCAGACCAATCTGGTTCGCCAGAATTTCGACCGGTTTCAGATGCCCGTAGTGGATCGGGTCAAAGGTACCGCCAAACAGAGCCTGGAGAGAGTGCATCTCTTACCCTTCTATAAAGACATCAGCCAGCGCCTTGTGGCACAGCAGCAGCGAAAGGCTTTCCAGCTCGGACCAGATCGACTGGCCGTAATCCTGCTTCAGGGTCAGCTCGGTACGCGTCAGCAGCTGAACGGCCTGGCGCAGCTGTTCCGGGCTCAGGCGGTTCAGGGCCTCGGTGGTCATGCCGCGACGGTTCTGCCAGACCCGGTGTTTATCAAACAGCGCGCGCAGGGGTGTATGGGCCGACTGACGTTTCAGGGTCAGAAGCAGCAACAGTTCACGCTGCAGGGTTCTGAGCAGGATCACAGGCTCACTGCCTTCGAGACGCAGCTGTTGCAGGATATGCAGGGCGCGCTTGCTCTTCGCCGAGAGCAGGGCATCGACCCAGTGGAAAGGGGTGAAATGGGCCGCGTCGTTAACAGCCTGCTCGACGCGCGGCAGGGTCAGTTTGCCATCCGGCCAGAGCAGCGACAGTCGCTCGAGCGCCTGGGCAAGGGCCAGCAGGTTGCCTTCGTAGCAGTAACAGAGCAGCTGATTCGCCGCGTCATCCAGCTGAAGATTGTTCTGCTTTGCCCGGGCCGCCACCCATTTGGGCAGGTGCGCCTGCTCCGGGGTCTGACAGGTCACCAGTACTGAATGGTTTGCCAGCGCCGTAAACCAGGCGGCATTCTCCTGGGCTTTGGTCAGCTTGTTGCCGCGGACAATCAGCAGAAGATCGTTATGCAGCAGACTTACCAGCGTGGCCAGTTGTTCGTTGATGGCCGCATTAGGGCCGTTTTCCGGTAACTGAATAAGCAGAGTTTGCCGGGCGGCAAAGAGGCTCATCGCCTGACAGAGAGAAAAAATCTCCTGCCAGTCGGTGCTGTTATCCAGGGTGAAACTGTGGTGCTCTTCAAAGCCCTGGGTCGCCGCAAGCTGACGTATGGCGTCCTGGCTCTCCTGCAGCAACAGCGGATCGTTTCCGAGAAGCAGATACGCCGCGCGCAGCCCTTCATTGAGCTGCGCGCGGAGTTGTTCAGGGTACAACCTGAGCATTACTGACCCAGCGTCGTGGTGACGCGAGATGAGGATGCCGCTGGCTTAGCCACAGGCTGCGCTTTAAGGGCATTCTCTTTTTCAGCGGTATGGACGCTCGGCAGCTTACGAATCAGCTGCTCTGCTGCCTTGTCATACATTTCGTTAACGATAATGGTCTGCTCTGCATCTTTCGCCAGCGCAGTCTGCGGGTTATCGAAGAACGAACGGTAGACCTTGGTACTGATAGGGTAAATATCGCTACCCGGGATCAACACCGCAGCGTGAACTTCCATCACCATCTGGTATTCCGCAGTACGACCATCCTGGAAGATGGACGCGGTATCCTGGCTCAGGCTAGAACTTAATACGCGGAATGACGGAATATCCTGGCGCAGCGTTCCTTTTTCGATCAGGTCAACGCCGTTAAGGCGCAGCTGATTACGAATGGCACGGCTCAGCGGACCATTTGGATCGCCCGAATCGAAAATCATGGTTTTCATCTGTTCCGGCACCTGTGTAGTGTTACGCAAGTGCCAGCCACAGCCGGCGGTGACTAACACCGCCAGCGATAACAGTAATGTTGCCAGTTGTCGCACGCTTCCTCCCGCGCTTAGCCAACGACCAGGTTCAGCAGTTTACCGGGCACGTAGATCACTTTACGTACGGTAACGCCATCAAGATACTTCGCCACCAGATGTTCCTGGCCGGCGCGTTCACGGACCTGCTCTTCGGTTGCATCAACCGGAACAGTGATTTTACCGCGTACTTTGCCGTTGACCTGCACGACGACCAGCGTGGTGTTTTCCACCATTGCGGATTCATCCGCCACCGGCCACGGTGCATTGTCGATATCGCCTTCGCCGTTCAGTTCCTGCCACAGAGTAAAGCTGGCGTGAGGGGTGAACGGGTTCAGCATACGGACAACCGCCAGCAATGCTTCACGCATCAAGGCACGATCCTGCTCGCCTTCCTGCGGGGCTTTCGCCAGCTTGTTCATCAATTCCATAATAGCCGCAATTGCGGTATTGAAGGTCTGACGACGACCAATATCATCGGTTACTTTGGCAATAGTTTTATGAACATCACGACGCAGCGCCTGCTGATCTTCCGTCAGGGCTGCGGTATCCAGTGCCGGTACTGCGCCCTGAGAGGTGTGTTCGTAAACCAGTTTCCAGACACGTTTCAGGAAGCGGTTAGCCCCTTCAACGCCGGACTCCTGCCACTCGAGGGTCATGTCTGCCGGAGAGGCGAACATCATGAACAGACGCACGGTATCGGCACCGTAACGCTCTACCATCACCTGCGGGTCAATGCCGTTGTTTTTGGACTTCGACATTTTGCTCATGCCGGTATAAACCAGCTCGTGACCCGCGGCATCTTTCGCCTTAACGATGCGGCCTTTCTCGTCGCGCTCAACGATAGCATCCACCGGGGAGACCCAGTTACGCTCGCCGTTCACGCCCACGTAGTAGAAGGCATCCGCCAGCACCATGCCCTGGCACAGCAGCTGTTTGGCTGGCTCATCAGAGTTTACCAGGCCCGCGTCGCGCATCAGCTTATGGAAGAAGCGGAAGTAGAGCAGGTGCATGATGGCGTGTTCGATCCCGCCGATGTAGATGTCGACCGGCAGCCAGTAGTTTGCTGCATCGGAATCCAGCATGCCTTCCTGATACTGCGGGCAGGTATAACGCGCGTAGTACCAGGAGGACTCCATAAAGGTGTCGAAGGTGTCAGTTTCACGCAGCGCAGGCATGCCGTTCACGGTGGTCTTCGCCCACTCAGGATCGGCTTTGATCGGGCTGGTGATGCCATCCATGACCACGTCTTCCGGCAGGATCACCGGGAGCTGATCTTCAGGGGTTGGCAGGACGGTGCCGTCTTCCAGGGTGACCATTGGGATTGGCGCGCCCCAGTAACGCTGACGGGAAACACCCCAGTCGCGCAGACGGTAGTTAACTTTACGTTCGCCCACGCCCAGCGCCGTCAGTTTGTCGGCAATGGCGTTGAAGCCCTCTTCAAAGCTCAGGCCGCTGAATTCGCCGGAGTTGAACAGGGTGCCTTTTTCGGTCAGCGCCTGCCCGGACAGATCCGGCTCAGAGCCATCTGCCGCGAGAATAACCGGCTTGATCGCCAGGCTGTATTTGGTGGCAAATTCGTAGTCGCGCTGATCGTGACCCGGAACGGCCATCACGGCACCCGTACCGTACTCCATCAACACGAAGTTGGCAGCCCAGACCGGGATCGCTTCGCCGGTCAGCGGATGCGTCGCGTAGAAACCGGTGGCAACGCCTTTCTTCTCCATGGTCGCCATATCGGCTTCGGCCACTTTGGTGTTGCGGCATTCGTCGATGAAGGCAGCCAGTTCCGGATTGTTCTCTGCCGCTTTCTGCGCCAGCGGGTGACCTGCAGCCACGGCCAGGTAGGTCGCACCCATGAAGGTGTCCGGACGGGTGGTGTAAACGGTCAGTTTCTGATCGTAGTTCTCAACGTCGAAGGTGATTTCCACCCCTTCAGAACGACCGATCCAGTTGCGCTGCATGGTTTTCACGGTATCTGGCCAGTGGTCCAGATTGTCCAGATCGCTCAGCAGTTCGTCGGCGTAAGCGGTGATTTTGATAAACCACTGTGGGATCTCTTTACGCTCTACTTTGGTGTCGCAGCGCCAGCAGCAGCCGTCGATAACCTGTTCGTTGGCCAGAACGGTCTGATCGTTTGGGCACCAGTTAACGGCGGAGGTTTTCTTGTAGACCAGCCCTTTTTTGTAGAGCTCGGTGAAGAACTTCTGCTCCCAGCGGTAGTATTCCGGAGTGCAGGTCGCCAGCTCGCGGCTCCAGTCATAGCCAAAGCCCAGCATCTTGAGCTGGTTTTTCATGTAGGCGATGTTGTCGTAGGTCCACGGAGCAGGCGCAGTGTTGTTTTTTACCGCAGCACCTTCAGCAGGCAGACCAAACGCATCCCAGCCGATCGGCTGCAGGACGTTTTTACCCAGCATACGCTGATAGCGAGCGATCACATCACCGATGGTGTAGTTACGCACGTGGCCCATGTGTAGTCGGCCAGAAGGATAGGGAAGCATCGACAGGCAGTAATACTTCTCTTTGCTCTCGTCTTCGGTGACTTCAAAAGTGCGCTTCTCGTCCCAGTGTTGCTGGACTTTCGATTCTATCTCTTCCGGGCGGTATTGCTCTTGCATGGCAGCCAGTGGTCCTGTGTTCAATACAGCTACAAACGTAGCCAATGGAGGTGGTAATTCAGATCCGCATAGCATAGCCCAAACGCCCGCGTCAAAACAGCCTTTACCTGAAAAGCGCCTTGCAGGAATTTACGCAGAGTGTGGATGACCTGACAAAGCGGGGCGCAAATAAGGTCTATCATTAGAGAGAGTTACTTACCCGGGAGGCAAATGATGAACAAGGTTGCTCAATTTTACCGTGAACTGGTCGCCACATTAACTGAACGTCTGCGTAATGGTGAGCGTGATATTGATGCGCTCGTCGAACAGGCGCGCCTGAGGGTGATGCAGACGGGTGAGTTAACACGTACCGAAGTGGAGGAGGTGACCCGCGCGGTGCGCCGCGATCTGGAGGAGTTCGCCCGCAGCTACGAAGAGAGCCAGGATGAGGTCGCTGATAGCGTCTTTATGCGGGTGATCAAAGAGAGTCTGTGGCAGGAGCTGGCGGATATCACCGATAAAACGCAGCTGGAGTGGCGCGAGGTGTTCCAGGATCTCAACCATCATGGGGTGTATCACAGTGGGGAGGTGGTTGGGCTCGGCAATCTGGTGTGTGAAAACTGTCACTTCCATCTGGCGGTCTATACTCCGGACCTGTTGCCGGTCTGTCCAAAGTGTGGTCACGATCAATTCCAGCGTCGTCCGTTTGAACCATAAAAAAACGGGTGTCGTCACACCCGCTTTGTGTTTACGCCACGATACGATGCAGGCATCGTATCGTGGTATCTCGCGGTTTATTTAATCTTATTAGCTTCAGTTATTTTAATATTCTGCGTGCCGCCCATATTAGAAGCATATTTATGGGAGGAGTTCAGAATCAAGCTGTTCGCCGTTAGGGTGCCTACACCGCAGGTCGACAGTTTCAGGAAACCACATCCGTAACCGCCATTCACTACTTTGTTCGCTGTTAAGGTCATGTTATTCCAGGCAATGATGTTGCCGCGGTTGATAATATTGCCATTAGCGCCGGTGCTCAGATTCATATCATAAATAGAACGAATAAGCCCTTCGTTATGCAAATCCAGCCAGGTCACCAGATTCACATTAGCGCCATCAATATGGCCGTAATTATGGGTCACAGTCGTGTCGATGTTCAGGTTTGCGTCTCCGCCCATAAAACCGGCATTATTTAGCCAGTAGCTATGGGTCGTCAGGCTGTTGCTGGCATACAGGCGGCTATCGGCGGCCTGCGCCAGAGTACCTTCAGTTCTGATAGTGACATTGCCCCCGGAGATGACGCCAGCGTTGGAGATTTCGCCGTTGGAACTGGCATTATTTTTCCAGGATTGAATGAGCAGGTTTTCAGAGCCGGCGATGTTGCCAGTGACTTTGAAACTGCTTCCGCTGAAGCTAACTGAAGTATTTTTGCCAGACAGGGTGCCGCCGTTGTCGACATTACCGAGCGCGGTGACAGCAAGTTGGTTATCTGAAACCAGGTAAGAACCGTAACTGGCATTCAGGTCGCCATTGGTGGTGATTGCCAGCGCGTTGGTAGCCTTAATACTGCCTTTATTGTTGATATTACCCGCAGCAGAAACCATCATTTGATTGCCGCTGAAGATTGAACCTTCATTATTCAGGTCTTTCAGGGTGCTGAGTGCTGCAATATAGGCCGAGGAGATGGTACCGCTGTTTTTCAGTTCGCCAGCAGAAGACAGTTGGGTGAGATAGCCGTTGTTAGTGATGGCCCCTTCATTTACCAGTGCGCCATTCGTTGCCATAGAGAGCGTGGTACTGGCGACAACTGCCCCTTTGTTGCGTACGCCAAACCCTAAGTTATTGCCAACCATCGTGATGTTGTTGGCTTTCACCCCGCCCAGCTTGCTGATGTCGATGCTGTACTCCGGGATCAGGGTTTGCAGCAGAGTGGCTGATTTCCCTGCGGAGGTGATGCGGCCCGTGGCGTTATCAAAGGTGAAATTACCGCCGCTGAGTGTTGCATTGGCGGCGGTTACTGTCCCGTTAAGTTGAATGGCATCCGCCAGAATTGCAGCATAGCTGTTAGCGGCGTTCATGCCATAAGCATCAACGGTAATTTTACCGCCTGTCACTGTGTAGCTGCCGATCGCGCCAGTGTCGCTCAGGTTTACTTTACCGGTAGTCAGAACTGCTTTGTTGGTATTGATGAAGCTACAGCCTGAACAGGTGATACCGTTAGGGTTAGCAATCACCACATCGGCTCTCATTCCGCCCACTTCGATAAAGCCCTGCAGTGAACTCGCTTTGTTAGAGATCACTTCATTCAGGATCACCGATGCGCTGCCGTTCGCCAGGTTATTGTTTTTAGCGATATTGCCAAAGTTGCTATGGCTGTAGTTGGTACCGCTGTTATTGAGAATCACGCCTTTATTATCAACGTTAAATTCACGGTACATGTTATGCGATACCCCGGCCGCGTTCGGCGCTTCAATATCAATGATTTTTGTGCCGGACTGATGGGTATAGCTGGTTGGTTCCGCATAAACAAAGGTCGAGGTCAGGGCTGCAGCAAGCGCTACATAAGAGATCTTAAATTTAAACATTGAATTTATTCCTTTAAATAATGAGCGTCGTTAAATATAAATAAGTTAAAACAACTAACGTTTGTCCTTTAATACCTCCACTGCAATGAAAAACCCATATTGAGTGCTTGTGTATGAAAATTATCAGGTTTGCTCAGTGGCGTGCCAATAAAAAAATCATACTGGGTTGAGAAGTTCTCACCCCGTAATCCCAGCACCGCGCCGGATAATACTTTTCCCTGGCCATATTGTTCACTGCCCGTCAATCTGCCGATATCCAGACCGGTATAGAATTGCTGATTCGGGGAGGGAATATCCCAGCTAAAATCATTGCGCCAGTACCATCCCTGATTACCGGATAATGTTCGTTCGCCATCAAAGCCCCGCACCGTCCAGCGATTGCCAATATTCATTTTATTATCGGACGATAAAATATCCGGGCTGAGCTGTGCGCTTATTTGTGGCGACCAACTAAATTTATTGCCGGTGAGGGGGAATTTCATTAATGCCTTTAGATCGGCATGCAGTATACGGGCGTGCTTATCGTACAGCCCCGCATTCTCTTCCGGAGTCGACGTGGAACTTAGCCACGGCAAGCGGTTCTGCACCCCCAGCGAAGCTTCAATAATCTTGCTGTCAAAGTAATGCTGGTGGCGCAGGGTAAGGTCCCAGCCAGGGTTCTGCTTGCGCATCACGCTGAGTTCGCTACCACCAAAGTAATAGCGGGAGGTGCTTTTAAATATCTTTGCGTCCAGCATCGTTTTTTGCGTTCGGGTGTGGGAAATCAGGCGTGACAGCGTTGCGCTGTAGTAACGGTTTTTGCTTTCATAATCGGTAGTAGACCACTGGCCGCGAAACTGTTGCAGGTATTCGCTGTGCGCCGCGTAAACGCTCATGTTCCAGTAACCGAAGGGAACGGAGTAGTAAACACTGGCGTTTTTATTGCCATCGTCATGTTGGTTGAACTCAACATCGCCCCCGGCGGCCACATATAAAATGTCGTTCAGCGAGGCCATATCATAGAGATAGAGCGCTCCGCCGCCCTGATAGCGCCCGGTAGCGTGGCTGCCAGCATCATCCAGCCAGGCGCCCACCTGCCAGGATTTATCAAGTTGACGCGTCAGGCGCACGTCACTCTCCGCGTGGTTCTGCCCCGGAAGCAGTTTCATATGGGCTGCTGAACCCGGAATGCGTTGCAGGTTCGCCATCCCTTGTTCGAGATCGGGCAGGCGCAAAATATCGCCTGCCGAGAACGGCAAGGCATTCCAGAGGCCGGTTCGGGTCACCGGTTCATCGGTGGCAAACGCAATGTGGCCAATTTTCCCGTAGGTTAAGGTTAATTGTAATATACCGCTCTCCAGCGACTGAGAGGGAATATCGATAAGAGACGTGATATAGCCTTTGACGATCAGTTCATTCTGTAAACTGCGGGTCAGCAGACGAATACCTGCAATACCCAGACATTGCGATTTTGCCTGGCTGACTAATTTCCCTAGCAGCTTCTGGGTTAATGCTCTGTCTTCTGATTCAATATTAACCTCTTTAATAAATTTGCAGTCTCTCTCTTTGGGGAAAATTATTTTCTCCTCGGCAGAATATACGCGAGTGGATTGATATTCCTGTTGCTGAGGCGTCAGCGCAGCTTCGCGGGCGCGATCTTGCTCAGACTGATTTGTCGAAGGGTGCGCGGTACTAGCGATGGCAGTATGACAAAGCGTAATAAAAATAATAAAACCGGCGATAAAGCCGTTGTTATTTTTCAGCATGAAGCAATATCCATTTTGTTTCATTGGGCGGAGTGTGACGCTGCATGTCGAATTAAGAGAATCCTTCTCAAATTGTAAGCAAATGCAGCAATATTACATTATCGCAAGCGGGTGAGCTTGAACAATGAAAACTCATTTTAGAATAAGTAAACGATTGATAACCCAGACTTGATAAAACACGGGAAACATCGGAGAAGTGAATATGCTAGTTAAAACCGGGCAGGGTTTCTATGCTCTTTTCCTCATTTATATATGAACTACTATCTCACTTTATTGATTTCCGGCTCATTTTTCAGGGAGCGCAGGCCCTCCGAGCCCGGACAGAGGAGCCTGCAAAAGCGGAACTACGCGTAGAATTTCAGGCGTTCGGCCAGCAAATTAACAAAAGCCGGGCGATCGATATCAGTCATTACCGTGGCGTTAGGGGTATTGCCGGTCAGGAAATAATAATCCACTACCGTCATCCCTTGGGTGTATTTCCCCTGGGTCTCGACGCCCACCCAGCGTTCTACCGTGGTGAAAATATCGGGCTTCAGCAGCCAGGCGATAGTGCAAGGGTCGTGCAGCGGTGCGCCCTGGAAGCCCCACTTTTCGGTTTTGTGGTATTCCATAAAGAAGTCGAGCAACTCAGCAACCGTCTTCGCTACAGGGTTATTGATCGCGCGAAAACGTTCAATATCCTCAGCCATGATTTGCGCTTTGTGCGTCACGTCCAGCCCAGCCATCACCACCGGGATGCCAGACTGGAAGACGATTTCCGCCGCTTCAGGATCGACATAAATATTGAATTCAGCGGCAGGCGTCCAGTTCCCCAGCCCCATGGCGCCGCCCATGATCACAATCCTGGCGATTTTTGCATGCAACTCCGGGTGGCTGTTCAGCAGCAGGGCGACGTTGGTTTGTGGGCCGGTCGCCACCAGCGTAACCGGCTCCGGACTCTCACGTAGTACCTTTGCCATCAGCTCTACGGCCGTACAATTCTGCGGGGCAAAGCCCGGCTCGGGCAGGGCGGGGCCATCAAGACCGCTTTCACCGTGCACGTTATCGGCAATAATCAGATCCCGCATTAACGGCTTAACGGCACCGCCGGCTACCGGGATATCGCTGCGTTTTAACAGCGTGAGCATGCGCAGGACATTATGCAGCGTTTTGTCCGGGGTCTGGTTTCCGGCTGAGGAGGTAACGGCTTTGACGTCAAGTTCTGGTGAGGCGAGAGCAAGGACGAGCGCTATCGCGTCGTCATGACCCGGATCGCAATCAAGGATAAGGGGTAGTGCCATAGAATTCTCCATTTCTCAGTATTGTTTTGCGACAAGGCTAACGCTGAAGGGAGGAGCAGACGAGGCAAACAGATGAAAAGCGTGAAGCAGTGCGCAATCTGAGCGATTGCGCACCGGGGAGATTAATGCAGGATTTTGGCGAGGAAATCTTTGGCGCGATCGGACTGAGGGTTGGCAAAGAACTCCTCTTTGGCGGAGTCCTCCACGATTTTGCCTTCATCCATAAAGATCACGCGGTTCGCCACTTTACGGGCAAAGCCCATTTCGTGGGTCACCACCATCATGGTCATCCCTTCTTGCGCCAGCTGTACCATAACGTCCAGTACTTCGTTGATCATCTCCGGGTCGAGGGCGGAGGTTGGCTCATCAAACAGCATCGCCACCGGATCCATACACAGCGCGCGGGCAATCGCCACACGCTGCTGCTGGCCGCCGGAGAGCTGCGCCGGGAACTTATCCGCATGCGCCGTCAGACCCACGCGCTCCAGCAGTTTCAACGCTTTTTCACGCGCCTTCGCTTTATCGCGTTTGAGCACTTTTACCTGCGCCAGGGTCAGGTTCTCAATGATCGACAGATGCGGGAACAGCTCGAAATGCTGGAACACCATCCCGACATTAGAACGCAGCTTCGCCAGGTTGGTTTTCTTGTCATTCACTTTGGTGCCGTTGACGATAATCTCGCCCTGCTGCACCGGCTCAAGGCCGTTCACGGTTTTGATAAGGGTGGATTTGCCCGAGCCGGACGGCCCGCAAACGACCACTACTTCGCCCTTTTTCACTTCCGTGGAGCAGTCGGTCAGCACCTGAAAGTGCCCATACCATTTAGAAACATTTTTCAGGGAAATCATTACACTGTCCTTTTCTTCAGCCAGCTGACCAACAGCGACGCGCTTAAACTAATTGCAAAATAGACCGCACCTGCGAACAGGATCATCTCGACCTGAGTACCATCGCGCTCACCGATGGTGGAGGCGGTGCGGAAGAAGTCTGCCAGGCTCAACACATAAACCAGCGAGGTATCCTGGAACAGCACGATGCCCTGGGTCAGCAGCAGCGGAACCATGGCGCGGAACGCCTGCGGCAGAATGATGAGCTTCATCGACTGCCAGTGGGTCATGCCTAACGCCAGGGCGGCGCTGGACTGCCCGCGGGAGATACTCTGGATCCCAGCGCGAATAATCTCTGAGTAGTACGCCGCCTCAAACATCGAGAATGCCACCATCGCCGAGATCAGACGGATATCGGATTTCGGCGACAGGCCAAGTACATTCTGCAGCAGACCCGGTACGATCAGGTAAAACCACAGCAGCACCATCACCAGCGGGATAGAGCGAAATACGTTGACATAGGCCGTGGCAAACCAGGCGACAGGCTTAAAACTCGACAGGCGCATGACCGCCAGCAGAGTGCCCCAGACAATCCCGATAATCACCGCCGTCAGGGTGATCTTCAGGGTGATGATCAGGCCATCAATCAGGTAGGGCAGGGAAGGAACAATGGAACTCCAGTCAAACTCGTACATTATTTGCCCCCCAGGTTGCCCGGCAGGCGAACTTTACGTTCGACCAGGTTCATCACCAGCATAATCACCGCGTTAATCAGCACGTACGCCAGGGTAATGGCAGTAAAGGATTCCCACGCGTGCGCGGAGTAATCCAGCAATTTGCCCGCCTGCGCGGCCATATCCACCAGACCGATAGTGGAGGCGATGGCCGAGTTTTTCACCAGGTTCATCATCTCCGAGGTCATCGGTGGCACAATCACGCGATAGGCATTCGGCAGCAGAACGTAACGGTAGGCCTGCGGTAAGGTCAGACCCATCGCCAGCGCCGCGTTTTTCTGTCCGCGGGGCAGAGACTGGATCGCCGCACGCACCTGCTCGCATACGCGGGCAGCGGTGAACAGCCCGAGGCAGAGCATTGAGGAGACAAAGAACTGAACGTTAGGATCCAGTTCAGATTTGAACCACATGCCGAGATCTTCCGGCAGCAGTTCCGGAATAACCAGATACCAGGTGAAGAACTGCACGATCAACGGAACGTTACGGAACAGTTCGACGTAGCAGGTTCCCAGCGAGGAGAGAAAACGGTTAGGCACGGTACGTAAAATACCGAACAGCGAGCCGACCAGGAAAGCGATGATCCAGGCGGTGATCGACAGGGCGACCGTAACCTGAAAACCGCTCCACAGCCAGCCAAGATAGGTGGTGTTGCCGAACGGGGCTTGCTGCAGAAAAATGCCCCAGTTCCAGTCGATTGACATAATAAACTCCAGAAAAAAAAGGGTAGCAGCGCTACCCTCGAAGATTGGTGAGAAGCTTTAATTTTCGCGCTGAGTGGGGAACGACCACTCAACGTTTAGTCTGTCCGCGCTTCCCGACAATCGAGAGGGCAGGAGGTCCCGCCCTTTAATGGTTCTAATTAGTTAAGTGCTTTGTCATTTGGTTCTTTAAACAGTGTTTTCATGTCGTCGGACAGCTCAAAGTTCATGTTCAGATTTTTTGGTGGAATTGGGTTTTTAAACCACTTATCGAACCATTTCTCTGCGTCGCCGGAGGTCTGAACCTGAGCGATGGTGTCATCAACCAGTTTCTTAAATTCCGCGTCGTCTTTACGCATCATGCAGCCATAGGCCTCTTTGGATTGCGCGGTGCCGACGATTTCCCAGTTGTCCGGTTTCTTCGCCTTCGCACGTTCACCAGCCAGCAGGGCATCATCCATCATAAACGCGACGGCGCGACCGCTCTCCAGGGTACGGAAAGAGTCACCGTGGTCTTTGGCGCTGATGATGCGCATATCCATTTTCTTCTCTTCGTTCAGCTTGTGCAGCAGGACTTCAGAGGTGGTACCGGAGGTGACGACCACCGCTTTGCCTTTCAGGTTGTCGAAATCTTTGATCTCGCCGCCTTTTTTGGTCAGCAGACGGGTACCGACCACGAAGATGGTATCGGAGAAGGCTGCCTGTTTCTGACGCTCAAGGTTGTTGGTGGTGGAGCCACACTCAAAATCAAAGGTGCCGTTTTGCAGCAGCGGAATACGGTTTTGTGAAGTGATTGGGATCAGCTTCACTTCCAGATCCGGTTTGTTCAGCTTTTTCTTCACCGCGTCAACGATGGCGTTGGAGTAAGCCTGAGAGTAACCCACGACTTTTTGCGTGTTGTCGTAGTATGAGAACGGAACAGAGGATTCACGGTGGCCGACCACAATCACGCCGTTTTTTGCGATTTTTTCCAGGGTGCCGCCCGCTGCCGGGGCAGCATCTTCGGCGTGCACGACGCCTGCAGACAATCCCATCACCAGCATTGCTGTGGCCAGTTTACGTAATTGCATATCCAACTCCTTTTTTATCAGCGACAGGGGCGCATTGATATTCGGTGTGATGTTGTTATAGCTCGCGCGATACGAGTGCAGTGTTATACGTGTTTGTTAACATTTAGTCTGGCTTAATGTAAAGATTTTGCTGCGTTATTGTTTATTTTTGCGAAGCGCGCCGCACCATTCAGAGGCATAAATCTGCCGTTGCACCGTTTCGGTGCTACCGGTGAACTGTGCTGGTGCGACCGGGTTGCACGTTAAGCCAAATCGCGTTTGCGTGAATAAACAAAGCAATCGGCGTGCCAGAATTTAAGGGAGAAAGGGATTTGCCGGGTGGCGGCTGCGCCTTACCCGGCCTACAAAAACGTAGGCCCGGCAAGCGTAGCGCTGCCGGGCAAAAAGGAAGGGGAATTACTTAAGACGCTGACGAAGGCTCATCAGCACGGCACCAAAGCCGAACAGCACGGTCAGGATCCACAGCGGCCAGTTGCCGGTGCGGGCATAAGGCGTTAACCCTGTCGTCGGCGTCACCTTTGCGGTCAGTACGTCGCGGGTAAACTGCGGGAGCATGGCCTGAATTTCGCCCTGCGGACCAATCACCGCCGTAATGCCGTTGTTGGTGCTGCGCAGCAGGGGGCGCGCCAGCTCCAGGGAGCGCATCCGCGCCATCTGGAAGTGCTGCCATGGGCCGATCGACTTACCGAACCAGGCATCGTTGGAAATGGTCAGCAGGTAGTCGGTGTTCGGGCGGAAATTATCCCGCACCTGCTCACCGAGGATGATCTCGTAGCAAATGGCGGCGGTCAGCAAAAAGCCGTGCGCGCTCAGCTGAGGCTGAACATACGGACCCCGGCTAAACGAGGACATCGGCAGATCGAAGAAGGGCGCCAGCGGACGCAGAATCGACTCCAGCGGCACAAACTCACCGAAAGGCACCAGGTGATTTTTGTTGTAGCGGTTGGTCGACTCATAGCTGTACGGATTGTCTTTTCCCAGCGTTATGATGGTGTTGTAAGTGTCGTAACGGTTCTGCTTGTTCAGACGCGCATCCACAATCCCGGTGATGAGCGTAGTGTCGCGGGCGCGGAGCAGATCGTCCATCATGGCGAGGAAACGCTGCTGGTTAATCTCCAGATCCGGGATTGCCGACTCTGGCCAGATAATTAACTGGGATTTGCCCATCTCTTTCTGGGTGGCATCCAGATAAATTTTCAGGGTGTTGACCAGTTGACCTTCATCCCACTTCAGCGACTGGGGAATATTCCCCTGCACCATCGATACCTGGGTGGCGCGTTGCGGCTCAAGGGTAAACCACTGGATATAACGCAGCGGGAAAGGCAGGGCAAAGAGGATCAGCGCCGCTACCAGCGGACGCCAGTTGCGCTGAACCAGCGCCAGTACCAGCAGGCCGCTCACCACCATCAGCAGGAAGTTGATCGCCTCGACGCCCATCACCGGCGCCAGACCTTTCAGCGGGCCGTCAATCTGGCTGTAGCCGAACTGCAGCCAGGGAAAACCGGTCAGCACCCAGCCGCGCAGGAATTCGCTGCACTGCCAGACCACCGGGGCGGCAATCGCCACCCGTAGCCAGCTGGTTTTCGGCCACAGGCGCGAGAGGACCCCGGCGAAGAGGCCGGTATAAAGCGAAAGATAAGCTGCCAGCAGCACAACGAGGAAGACATTCACCGGACCCGGCATGCCGCCAAATTGCGCAATACTGACGTAAACCCA
This sequence comes from Leclercia tamurae, assembly GCF_025566055.1. Taxonomy (GTDB): domain Bacteria; phylum Pseudomonadota; class Gammaproteobacteria; order Enterobacterales; family Enterobacteriaceae; genus Enterobacter; species Enterobacter tamurae. The sequence goes on along the minus strand of NZ_JAMHKS010000077.1, from coordinate 311,177 downwards.
GTTAATACCGGAGCCAAACAGGCCGAGCCCCCAGACGTAACCAATCGCCGCGGCCTGTACGGGCCGTCGGTTCAGCGTCAGCCCCTGCAGTCCCATCAGGGAGAGGAGCGCGGCGGGCCAGAAGTCATAAGGGGAAAAAGCCAGCGTTCCGCTGGCTCCGAAGATTAGCGCCAGCAGCAGACGTACGCGCTGGCGTTCAAGCAGTGGGGCAAATGCCATTTAAATCAATCATCCAGTGTGGGTTGCGGAGCATCGTCCGGCATTCTTACATGAACCTGAATAATACGTCGACTGTCGGCCATTGCGACCTTGAACTGGTAACCGTCTATTTCCACGGTCTCACCGCGCGCCGGAAGGTGACCAAAGGCCTGCATCACCAGCCCGCCAATGGTATCCACCTCTTCATCGCTGAAGTGGGTCCCGAAGGTCTCATTGAAATCTTCGATCGGAGCCAGCGCACGCACGGTCCAGGTGTGGCGGCTCAGCTGACGGAAGTCGATATCCTCTTCTTCGTCATATTCGTCTTCGATTTCACCAACAATCAGTTCAAGAATATCTTCGATGGTGACCAGACCCGAAACACCGCCAAATTCATCGATAACAATCGCCATGTGGTAGCGCTGAGAGCGAAACTCTTTCAGCATACGGTCAACCCGCTTACTTTCCGGGACAACCACCGCCTGGCGTAACACTTTTTCCATGCTGAAGGCTTCGGCATCGCTGCGCATAAACGGCAGCAGATCTTTGGCCATCAAAATCCCTTCGATGTGATCTTTATCTTCGCTGATGACCGGGTAACGCGAGTGGGCAGACTCGATAATCACATCGATGCACTCGTCCAGGCTCTGGTTGCGTTTCAGGGTAATCATCTGCGAGCGGGGGATCATGATATCGCGAACGCGCTGGTCGGCGATGTCCATTACCCCTTCGAGCATTTCGCGCGTATCTTCGTCGATAAGCTCGTTCTGCCCGGAATCACGGATCAGCTCCAGAAGATCGTCACGGTTTTTAGGTTCACCGTGGAACAGCTGGCTCAGAAGGAGGGAGAAAAATCCCTTTTTGCTGTTAGGTGTGTCGCTACTGTGTGAATTGTCGTCGCTCATGGCGTTTGTTAAGGGTTCTCTTGTTGATTTAAAAACTGCCGTCGCGGACCTGGGTCTGACACGACGGCACATTATGTCAGCCCGGCGCATAACCGCCGAACAGACTACTCTTTCTCGGCAATGTACGGATCCTCATAGCCCAGAGCAAGCATTATCTCTGTCTCGAGGGACTCCATCTCTTCCGCTTCTTCATCTTCAATATGGTCGTAGCCCAGCAGATGCAGGCTCCCGTGCACCACCATGTGCGCCCAGTGGGCTTCGAGCGGCTTTTGCTGCTCCTTTGCCTCCTGCTCAACCACCTGCCGACAGATGATTAAGTCACCCAGCAGCGGCAGTTCGATGCCCGGCGGCGCCTCAAACGGGAAAGAGAGCACGTTGGTCGGCTTATCTTTCCCGCGATAGGTCAGGTTCAGATCGTGGCTTTCTGCTTCATCCACCAGGCGAATCGTCACCTCTGACTCTTCCTGAAACTGAGGGATAACGGCATTCAGCCACGCCTGGAACTGGCTCTCTTCCGGCAGGCCGGAATTGTCTTCACAGGCCTGCTGTAAATCGAGGATCACCTGACTCATTTCTGCTCTTGCTCCTGGGCTTCGCGTTTGCGTTCCGCGGCCTGTTCTGCTTTACGTTTTTGATCTGCTGCTTCCCACGCTTCATACGCCGTGACGATGCGGGCCACCACCGGGTGACGCACCACGTCTTCGCTGTGGAAGAAGTTAAAGCTGATTTCGTCCACTTCGGACAGGACTTCAATGGCGTGACGCAGACCCGATTTGGTACTGCGCGGCAGGTCGACCTGGGTGATATCGCCGGTGATCACCGCTTTGGAGTTAAAGCCAATACGGGTCAGGAACATCTTCATCTGTTCGATGGTAGTGTTCTGGCTCTCATCCAGAATGATAAACGCATCGTTCAACGTACGGCCACGCATATAGGCCAGCGGAGCCACTTCGATCACGTTACGTTCGATCAGTTTTTCAACCTTCTCAAAGCCGAGCATCTCAAACAGCGCATCGTACAGCGGACGCAGGTAAGGATCGACTTTCTGGCTCAGGTCGCCTGGCAGGAAGCCCAGCTTCTCGCCCGCTTCAACCGCCGGACGGGTGAGCAGAATACGGCGAATCTCCTGGCGTTCCAGGGCATCCACGGCAGCGGCTACTGCGAGGTAAGTTTTACCCGTACCCGCCGGGCCGACGCCGAAGGTGATGTCATGATCAAGGATGTTGGCGATGTACTGCGCCTGGTTTGGCGTACGCGGTTTAATGACGCCACGCTTGGTCTGAATGTGGATAGCTTTGCCGAACTCCGGCACGCTCTCTGCGCTCTGCTCCAGTACCCGCGACTCTTTGATCGCCAGATGGATCTGTTCCGGCTCAATATCCTGAGTTTCACCGCGCATCGGGGCGGTATCAACGTACAGGCTACGGAGGATATCCGCAGCGGCATTGACGCAAAGGGCGCGTCCGGTGAGTTTGAACTGGTTATCGCGACGATTAATCTCGATACCCAGACGTCGCTCCAGATGTTTGATGTTGTCATCAAACGGCCCGCACAGGCTCAGCAGGCGAGCGTTGTCTGCTGGCTCAAGGGTAATTTCACGTGTATCTATATTCAAACCGTTCCTCTTAATGTCCTGGATGCCATAAGGCAGTGGGTCTGTCTTATGAAAGTATTCACGCCAGAGAATAAAGGCGCAAGCATTGCGAAGGATATGGGGGAGAGAAGAGGGGAAAACAAGGCCTGCCAGAAATGGCAGGCCACAGGCATTATGGCTGATAAACGCCGACGCCCAGATCGCTTTCTTTACGGGTACGGGCGATCACTGATTCGGGTGACTCGGCGATACGCAGACCCATTTCCTCTTCGGTGCGCACCAGTTTGCCGCGCAGGGAGTTGGTCAGCACTTCAAGGATCTCGATATCAACGAACTTACCGACCAGATCCGGCGTCCCTTCGAAGTTCACCACGCGGTTGTTCTCGGTACGGCCAGAGAGCTGCATGATGCTCTTACGTGAAGTGCCTTCGACCAGTACGCGCTGCACGGTGCCGAGCATCCGACGGCTCCAGGCGTTGGCCTGCTGGTTAATGCGATCCTGCAGAATATACAGACGCTGCTTTTTCACCTCATCCGGTACGTCATCAACCATATCGGCGGCAGGCGTTCCCGGACGGGCCGAGAAGATGAAGCTATAGCTCACGTCGAAATTCACATCGCCAATCACCTTCATGGTGCGCTCGAAATCCTCGTCCGTTTCACCCGGGAAGCCGACGATAAAGTCTGAGCTAATCTGAATATCCGGGCGCGCGTCACGCAGCTTGCGGATAATTGCTTTATATTCCAGGGCGGTGTGGGTGCGGCCCATCAGGTTCAGCACGCGGTCAGAACCACACTGGATCGGCAGATGCAGGAAGCTCACCAGCTCCGGTGTATCGCGGTAGACATCGATGATGTCATCGGTGAATTCAATCGGGTGGCTGGTGGTGAAGCGAATACGGTCGATGCCGTCGATGGCCGCCACCAGACGCAGCAGATCGGCAAAAGAGCCGGTGCTGCCGTCGTAGTTTTCGCCGCGCCAGGCGTTCACATTCTGCCCGAGCAGGTTCACTTCACGTACGCCCTGCGCCGCCAGCTGAGCAATCTCGAACAGGATATCGTCACAAGGACGGCTGACTTCCTCACCGCGGGTGTAAGGCACCACGCAGTAGGTACAGTATTTGTTGCAGCCTTCCATGATGGAGACGAAGGCGGTCGGGCCATCCGCGCGCGGTTCCGGCAGACGGTCGAATTTTTCGATTTCCGGGAAGCTGACGTCGATGATCGCCTTGCGCTGGCCGGTCCCGCGTACGGAGTTAATCATCTCCGGCAGGCGGTGCAGGGTCTGCGGCCCAAAAATAATATCGACATAATGCGCGCGCTGGCGGATCAGCTTGCCTTCCTGGGAGGCGACACAGCCGCCGACGCCGATGATCACGTCCGGTCGTTTTTGCTTGATCAGCTTCCAGCGACCGAGCTGGTGAAAGACTTTCTCCTGCGCCTTCTCACGGATCGAGCAGGTGTTCAGCAGCAACACGTCTGCCTCTTCCGCCACGTCGGTGAGTTGATACCCATGGGTGGCATCCAGCAGATCGGCCATCTTTGATGAATCGTACTCGTTCATCTGACAGCCCCAGGTTTTTATATGGAGTTTTTTTGTCATCGACTTGCTCGTGCTCAGGATTGCAGGGCGCGTATTGTAATGCTTTGGTGCGGTTGTGACCAGTATGAAGGTTCCCGGACTCAAGGCGAAAAAATCCGGTAAACTTAAGGGATTCTCAAATAAGGACAAATGACCATGACTATCCAACAAACCGGGATCGCCATCGTCGGCGGCGGTATGGTCGGCGGGGCGCTGGCGCTGGGGCTGGCGCAACACGGGTTCGAGGTAACGGTTATCGAACAGGCGGTGCCGCCTGCATTTGACGCCTCTCAGCAACCGGATGTACGCATCTCCGCCATCAGCGCCGCCTCGGTCGATCTGCTCCGCGGGCTGGGCGTGTGGGATGCCATCCTGGCGATGCGCGCGCACCCTTATCGCCGCCTTGAGACCTGGGAGTGGGAAAATGCCCATGTGGTGTTTGACGCCGCGGAGCTCAAACTCCCACTGCTGGGGTATATGGTGGAAAATACGGTTCTGCAGCAGGCGCTCTGGCAGGCGCTGGAGGCGCATCCCCAGGTCACGCTGCGCGTCCCCGCGTCGATCAAACATGTGCACCGCCATAACGAGCAGCATCTGATCGAACTGGATAGCGGTGAGCAGCTGGCGGTGAAACTGCTGGTGGGCGCCGACGGGGCCAATTCCCGGGTACGGGAGCTGGCCGGGATCGGCATTCACGCCTGGCAGTATCAACAATCCTGCATGCTGATCACCGTTGCCTGTGAGAACGATCCGGGCGACAGCACCTGGCAGCATTTTACTCCGAATGGTCCGCACGCCTTTTTACCGTTGTTCGACAACTGGGCGTCACTGGTGTGGTACGACACCCCGGCGCGCATTCGCCAGTTGCAGGGGCTGTCGATGGAGCAATTGCAGCGCGAAATCGCCCACCATTTCCCGGCGCGTCTTGGGGCCGTCAAGCCGGTCGCTGCCGGGGCCTTCCCGCTGACGCGCCGTCATGCGCTGCAGTATGCGCAGGAAGGGTTGGCACTGGTGGGTGACGCGGCGCACACCATTCATCCGCTGGCAGGGCAGGGCGTTAATCTTGGTTATCGCGATGTCGACGCGTTGATAGATGTCCTCTCCAGTGCCCGTAACCACGGTGAAGCCTGGGCCAGCCATCAGGTGCTTAAGCGGTATCAGACCCGACGCATGGCGGACAACTTCATTATGCAATCGGGGATGGATCTGTTTTACGCCGGGTTCAGCAACGATCTGGGACCGCTACGCGTGCTGCGTAATGTGGGATTAATGGCGGCGCAGCGCGCCGGCGGGCTGAAACGTCAGGCGCTGAAGTACGCCTTAGGGCTCTAAAGGTCTTGTAGGCCGGGTAGGGCGAAGCCGCCACCCGGCATTTACATTCTGGAAACGTAGAAAAGCAAAAAGCTCGCCGAAGCGAGCTTTTTTAGTGTGGCTGGGGTGCAGGGATTCGAACCCCGGAATGCTGGTATCAGAAACCAGTGCCTTACCGCTTGGCGACACCCCAATTGCGTTAAACAATAAACATCTAACGACTTTTTTAAATTGGCTGGGGTACGAGGATTCGAACCTCGGAATGCTGGTATCAGAAACCAGAGCCTTACCGCTTGGCGATACCCCAACAATTTTTTTTAGTTTACCGACAGAATCGATAACTTACTAATATGGTGGCTACGACGGGATTCGAACCTGTGACCCCATCATTATGAGTGATGTGCTCTAACCAACTGAGCTACGTAGCCAGTACTGCTTTCTTCGATGGCTGGGGTACCTGGATTCGAACCAGGGAATGCCGGTATCAAAAACCGGTGCCTTACCGCTTGGCGATACCCCAATAACCGCGGAGAACCGCAAAATCGAAGAAATATGGCTGGGGTACCTGGATTCGAACCAGGGAATGCCGGTATCAAAAACCGGTGCCTTACCGCTTGGCGATACCCCATCCGTGCAACGCTTTTATGGGAATGGTGCGGGAGGCGAGACTTGAACTCGCACACCTTGCGGCGCCAGAACCTAAATCTGGTGCGTCTACCAATTTCGCCACTCCCGCAAAAAAGATGGTGGCTACGACGGGATTCGAACCTGTGACCCCATCATTATGAGTGATGTGCTCTAACCAACTGAGCTACGTAGCCATCTTTTTTTCGCGTTACCTTATCGGCGTTGCGGGGCGCATTATGCGTATAGACCCTTGCAGCGTCAACACCTTTTTCAACGAAAATGTCTGGAATGTGACTGTTTGGTTAGGTTGCGAACAGCGTGGCCGAATATTCGGCAATTATTGGTTATTAATCGTTTTTGTCCAGCAAAACGCGAGGCAAAAAAAGAGGCCCCGCAGGGCCTCATAGTGACGCTTTTTGTTTATTTATAAGCAGACTGGTGTACACCCACGGCACGACCTGATGGATCGTTCATGGTTTTGAATGCTTCATCCCACTCAATGGCTTTTGCAGAGGAGCAGGCAACGGAAGGGCCACCCGGGACACACTCTGCTGCGCTTGGCAGCGGGAACAGCTCTTCGAAGATCTCACGGTACAGATAGGCTTCTTTCGAACCCGGCGTGTTGTACGGGAAGCGGAAGCTGGCGGTTTCCAGTTGTTGATCGGAAACTTGCTTCGCAGCCACCTCTTTCAGGGTGTCGATCCAGCTATAACCTACGCCGTCAGAGAACTGCTCTTTCTGACGCCATGCCACGCTTGCCGGCAGGTAAGATTCAAAACATTCGCGCAGGACATGTTTTTCCATCTTGCCGTTGCCGCACAACTTATCCTGCGGGTTGATACGCATGGCCACGTCGAGGAATTTCTTATCCAGGAACGGTACGCGCGCTTCCACGCCCCAGGCAGACATCGCTTTGTTGGCACGGGCGCAGTCAAACATGTGCAGTGCCTGCAGCTTACGTACCGTCTCTTCGTGCAGCTCTTTGGCGTTCGGCGCTTTGTGGAAGTAAAGGTAGCCGCCGAATACTTCGTCAGAGCCTTCACCGGACAGCACCATCTTGATGCCCATCGCTTTGATTTTACGCGACATCAGGTACATCGGCGTGGAGGCGCGGATAGTCGTCACGTCATAAGTTTCAATGTGATAGATCACGTCACGGATCGCATCCAGCCCTTCCTGCACCGTAAAGTGGATCTCATGGTGCACGGTGCCGAGGTGGTTGGCCACTTCCTGCGCGGCTTTCAGATCTGGAGATCCTTCCAGACCGACAGCGAAGGAGTGCAGCTGCGGCCACCAGGCTTCGGAGCGCTCCTGATCTTCCACGCGACGCGCCGCATATTTTTTGGTGATCGCCGAGATAACAGAGGAGTCCAGACCACCGGAGAGCAGCACGCCATAAGGCACGTCTGACATCAGGTGGCTTTTTACCGCCTCTTCCAGGGCCTGAGTCAGCTCCGCTTTGTCGGTAACGTTGTCTTTAACGGCATCGTAATCGAACCAGTCGCGTTGATAGTAAGAGCGGATCTCGCCATCTTTGCTCCACAGGAAGCTGCCTGCCGGGAACTCTTTAATGGTGCGGCATACCGGCACCAGAGCTTTCATCTCTGAGGCCACATAGAAGTTGCCGAATTCGTCATGACCCATATACAGCGGGATGATCCCGATGTGGTCACGGCCAATCAGATACGCATCTTTTTCGCTGTCGTAGAGGACAAAGGCAAACATCCCCTGCAGCTCATCGAGGAATTCCGGGCCTTTTTCCTGGTACAGGGCGAGGATCACTTCACAGTCAGAACCGGTCTGGAAGGCATAGCGGTCGCCATATTCTGCGCGCAGTGCCTGGTGGTTGTAGATCTCACCGTTGACCGCCAGGGCATGGGTTTTCTTCTCGTTATACAGCGGCTGGGCACCGGCGTTGACGTCCACAATCGACAGACGTTCATGGGACAGAATTGCTTTGTCGCTGGCGTATACACCGGACCAGTCCGGGCCGCGGTGGCGCATCAGACGGGATAACTCCAGTGCTTTTTTACGCAGTTCGCCTGCGTCAGTTTTAATATCCAGTACGCCGAAAATTGAACACATAACCTTCTCCATTAACCCTGTTGCAGTGTGATGTTGCTTGCTTATGAAAATGCCGCAAAAGGGGAGGAGCGGCAAGCGTTTTGCAGGGTAAAAGAGAAAAAGTGCAACGGTCATTGCCGAATGTTGAAAAAAGCGTACAGGCTGGACACATTTATTGAGGATTATTGAATGAATATCGATTTTAGTTAGACGCGACGCTGTTTTTGCCGCCACAAAATGAAAAAACCACGTCCGGGGACGTGGTTTCGGGTTACAGAATATCGATTTCCGCGACCGAGGGGTAAATCCAGCTCGGCCGGAACGGCATCGAATCAATATCATCAAGGGTCGATACCCCCGACAGCACCAGAATGGTCTCCAGACCCGCCTGGAAGCCCGCCAGAATATCGGTGCGCAGATTGTCGCCCACGATCACCGTATCTTCCGAGTGGGCCTGCATCTTGTTGAGGGCTGCGCGAATAATCCACGGGCTGGGTTTACCGACGTAAAACGGCGTGCGGCCGGTCATCTTCTCAATACCGGCGCAAAGCGCACCACAGGCCGGGTAAAAGCCGCGGCCGTGGGTATCCGGGTTGGTGGCGATAAAGCGGGCGCCGCTGGCGACGAAGAATGCCGCCTTATGCATCATCTCCCAGTTATAGGAGCGCGTTTCACCCACGATAACAAAGTCGGGATTGACGTCGGTGATGGTGAAGCCTGCTTTATATAACTCATGGATCAGCGCGCCTTCGCCCACTACATAAGCTTTTTTGCCTTCCTGACGCTTCAGAAAATCGGCGGTAGCCATTGCCGAGGTGTAGAAGACGCTGTCGGGCACATCGATACCGGCAGTCGCAAAACGGTTCGCCAGATCCTGCCCGGTTTGCGACGGGAAGTTGGTGAGCAGCACCAGCGGCATGCCTTGTTCCATGATGCGGTTAAGAAATTCGGCCGCACCCGGCACGGCAACGTTGTCGTGCATCAGCACGCCGTCGATATCACAAATAACATTCTTAATGGTCATGGACTTCCCGACATCAAAAAAAAGAAGGCGACACTATAAAACGCTGTCAGCTTTCCAGCAAACGCTGCAACAGGATACCGTTAAGCATGGCGCGTTTTACCAGCGCAAAGGCGCCAATCGCCGACCGGTCGTTCAGCGCGGAGCGTACCACGGGCAGATTCTGACGAAACGCCTTAAGTGCCTGGGTATTGATGCACCCCTCGATGGCGGGCAGCAGCACTTTTTCGGCTTCGGTAATTTCGCCCGCGATCACCACTTTTTGTGGGTTAAACAGGTTGATGGCGATGGCGATAGTTTTGCCAAGGTGGCGGCCAACCTGTTCGATCACTTCGCTGGCCAGCGCGTCGCCTTTATTGGCGGCTTTACAGATGGCATTGATTTTACAGTCGTCCAGGGTAACGCGGCTCTGGTAGCCCTGCTCCAGCAGATGACGCACACGCTGCTCGATGGCAGCGTTGGCGGCCACCGTTTCCAGACAGCCAAAGTTGCCGCAGTGGCAGCGCTCGCCCAGCGGATCGACCTGAATGTGGCCTATCTCGCCGACGTTGCCGTTCCGGCCAATAAAAATGCGTCCGTTGGAGATGATCCCGGCCCCTGTACCACGGTGAACGCGCACCAGGATAGAGTCTTCACAGTCCTGGCTCGCACCAAAGTAGTGCTCAGCCAGCGCCAGGCTACGGATATCGTGACCCACAAAACAGGTCACGGCGAACCGTTTTTCGAGGGCGTCGATCAGCCCCCAGTTTTCGACCTGAATATGCGGCATATAGCGGATCACGCCGCTTTCGGGGTCGACAAGCCCGGGCAGGATCACCGAGATGGCGATAAGCTCGCGAATTTTGCGCTGGCAGGATTCGATAAACAGCTCAATGGCGTTGAGCAGGGCGTGCTCAAGCGTCTCTTGCGTGCGTTCCGGCAGAGCGTAGTGCTCTTCAGCAACCGCTTTGCTGCTCAGATCGTACAGCGTCAGGGTGGCGTCGTGACGCCCAAGGCGCACGCCGATAGCGTGAAAATTGCGGGTTTCGGTAACAATCGAGATAGCGCGACGGCCCCCGGTGGAGGCCTGCTGATCCACTTCTTTGATCAGCCCGCGCTCAATAAGCTGGCGGGTAATTTTCGTCACGCTGGCGGGGGCAAGCTGGCTCTGTTCTGCAATCTGGATCCGCGAGATGGGTCCATGCTGGTCGATCAGTCGATATACCGCAGCACTGTTCAGCTGCTTTACCAGATCAACGTTACCAATTTGAGCTTGTCCGCCAGGTGTCATACGTTTACTTACTCTGTGACGACCTCGTTACCATTAACGATGGTCTTGATGATTTTATAATCGTGTGTGAATGCGGTGAGGTTAGCCACCATGCCCGGGGCAATGCTGCCCAGCTGCTTGTCCATACCAATCGCGCGTGCCGGATAAAGGGTTGCCATACGCAGCACTTCATCCAGGGCAATGCTGCAATGTTCCACCAGATTGCGCACGCCTTCGATCATGGTCAGAGCCGAACCGCTTAAGGTTCCGTTCTCATCCACACAGAGTCCATTCCGGTAGTATATTGTTTTACCAGCAAAAATGAACTGTTCAATATTTGCCCCTGCCGGTGCGGTGGCATCGGTAACCAGGCACAGCTTGTCGCCTTTCAGGCGTTTGGCGTTACGCACGTTGGCATAGTCGACGTGTAACCCGTCGGCAATGATGCCGCAGTAGACGTCCGGCTCATCGAAGATCGCCCCGGCCAGACCTGGTTCGCGCCCGGTGATGTACGGCATGGCGTTATACAGATGGGTAGCGAAGGTGATGCCAGCGCGGAAGCCGACTTTGGCCTCTTTCAGCGTGGCGTTGGAGTGTCCGGCAGAGACAATAATGCCTGCGCCCGC
>NZ_JAMHKS010000050.1:0-1312 GCF_025566055.1 Leclercia tamurae | reverse complement strand
TGACCCGTCCTGAATAGCGTTGACACGTTCCTGACTTAAATCCGGAGAACGTGATGATGACTGAGTTCAAACGTACCCAACGTGATTATCCTCTATCCTTTAAAATAGCTGTCGTTGAGCAGGTCGAAAAAGGCGAGATGAGCTATAAACAGGCCCAGCAACGATTTGGCATTCAGGGGCGCTCTACCGTTCTTGCCTGGCTGCGTAAATATGGCCGGCTTGACTGGAGCCCCGGATTTCCTGAGCCCGTGAAGAGGACGTGGCCTGTGACTCAGACAAATATCCCACTCACACCCGAGCAAAGAATCAGAGAGCTTGAAGAGCAGCTTGAGCTGGCGAATCAGAAAGCTGAGTTTTTTGAATCTGTTATCAATGTTCTGAAAAACGATTACGGGGTGAGAGTCGTAAAAAAGCAGCCCGGCAAGTCCTCACGCAAAGTCAGGCCACGAAAGTAACGGTAACGCGTGCATGCCAGTTCCTGGGGTACAGCAGGCAGGCGTGGTATCAGGACAACGCAAGGTGCCGAAAACGACAGGAACATAATGCGCAGGTTCTTGATTTTGTTCTCCGTGTCCGGTGCCGCCAGCCACGAATGGGGACACGTAAACTGCACTATCTGCTGAACAGTCAGGCGGATGGAATACTGAATATCGGGCGTGACCGCCTGTTCAGTCTGCTGGATGAACACCGGCTTCTGGTGCCTGTGAAACGCGCATACCACAAAACCACCAACAGCCACCATCGCTTTTACCGGCACCCTAATCTGCTGAAGCCCGGCCCCGGACAGGTGACCGCCCTTGAGCCGGAGCAGGTCTGGGTCGCCGATATTACTTACCTTGCGCTGCGCAGTGGCACCGCTTATCTGAGTCTGGTCACGGATGCCTGTTCCAGGAAAATCATGGGCTACCATGTGGGGGAAAATCTGCAGACGGAGAATGTGGTAAAAGCGTTCAGGCAGGCACTGAAACAGAGAAAAGAGACAGGTCCCCTGATACATCACTCTGACAGAGGGCTGCAATACTGTTCAGCACTTTACCAGTCGGTACATGAGAAAAACGGGATAACCTGTTCAATGACAGACGGTTATGACTGCTACCAGAATGCTCTGGCAGAGCGAATAAACGGGATCCTGAAAAATGAGTTTTTACTCTCGCGCCCGGCTGACCTTGAGCAGGCCAGAATGATGGTAAAAGAATCTGTGGCAATCTATAACCATGAGCGGCCGCATCTTGCCCTGAAATACAAAACGCCCGATGAGGTTCATCAGGCGTTTTACAGGCAGAAAACTGTCAACCTATATCAGGACTAGTCA
>NZ_JAMHKS010000051.1:0-1429 GCF_025566055.1 Leclercia tamurae | reverse complement strand
TGAACTGCACCCAAAATGTTGGACACGATCTGACATCTGAGGGTGCAGTTTATGAAACATTCTTCTGCTGTAAAACTTGCGGCCGTACGTCACTATCTTGCCGGAAAGGCCGGTATGGATGCCACGGCTGCTGAATTCCGGATCTCGCATACCTATCTTTGTTACCTGATAAATCTCTACCGGCTTCATGGCCGGGAGGTGCTGCTTCCTGCCCCGAAACGCAGCTATGCACCTGAATTTAAACTGCATGTTGTACTGTCCGTGCAGCAGGGCACTGACTCCCTTCCCCGGGTGGCGGCCCGGTATAATATTCCTTCTCACACAACGGTCAAAAACTGGGTCAGACTGTATCAGGAGAAAGGCACTAATGCCTTCCGACAGACCACCCGGGACCGGGAGAAAATGATGACACACCCGCCAGAAAATGACCCACCCATGACGCATGAGGCGCTGCTGGAAGAACTGCGTTACCTGCGGGCAGAAAATGCCTACCTGAAGGCCATGCAGGAGCATCTGCTGGAAAAAAAGCGCCGGGAGCGGGAGAAAAAGCGCGGGTAGTTCAGTCCCTGCGCACAGGACATCCCCTGCCGGACCTGCTGAAAGCAGCCGGGCTGGCGAGAAGTACGCTTTACTATCAGCTCGCCCGGCAGCGGGCCGGAGATAAATATGCGCAGGTGAAGGCGCTCATTGTCTCCCTGTTCCACGAGCATAAAGGGTGTTACGGATACCGGCGCATCCGCAGCGCCCTGTGCGCACCGGGCCGCAGGCTGAGTGAGAAAACCGTGCGCAAACTGATGCAGCAGCTGGGGCTGAAATCGCCCGTCAGGCAGAAAAAATACCGGGCTTACAGGGGAGGCGCAGGAAGGGTGGTGGAAAATATCCTGGGCCGTGACTTCAGGGCCGGGAGGCCATGTGAAAAGTGGGTGACGGATGTGACCGAATTTAATGTCGGGGGACGCAAGCTGTACCTGTCTCCGGTGCTCGACCTGTTTAACGGTGAAATCGTGGCCTGGGAAACCTCATGCAGACCGGCAATGGAGCTGGTCAGGCGGATGACGGAGAAGGCGCTGAGAAAACGCCGGGGTAAAGGTCACCTGCTTATCCACAGCGACCAGGGCTGGCATTATCAGATGCGGAGTTATCAGCAGGCCCTTGAGCAGAAAGGGGTGCAGCAGAGCATGTCACGCAGGGGAAACTGCCTGGATAATGCCGTAATGGAAAACTTCTTCGGCCATCTGAAAGCAGAGATGTACTACCGGAAACAGTACAGGAGCGTGGAAGAGCTGGAAAAAGACATCAGGGCGTATATAAGGTACTGGAACCACAAGCGTATCAAACTGAGTCTGGGAGGACTCAGCCCGGTGGCGTTCCGGGCTGAGTATCTGAAGACCGGTTAATACAAGCCGTCCAGGTTTTGGGGCGCAGTTCA
>NZ_JAMHKS010000052.1:0-2071 GCF_025566055.1 Leclercia tamurae | reverse complement strand
AGCAGAGATGCTTTGGTGCCTTCGGGAACTCTGAGACAGGTGCTGCATGGCTGTCGTCAGCTCGTGTTGTGAAATGTTGGGTTAAGTCCCGCAACGAGCGCAACCCTTATCCTTTGTTGCCAGCGGTCCGGCCGGGAACTCAAAGGAGACTGCCAGTGATAAACTGGAGGAAGGTGGGGATGACGTCAAGTCATCATGGCCCTTACGAGTAGGGCTACACACGTGCTACAATGGCGCATACAAAGAGAAGCGACCTCGCGAGAGCAAGCGGACCTCATAAAGTGCGTCGTAGTCCGGATTGGAGTCTGCAACTCGACTCCATGAAGTCGGAATCGCTAGTAATCGTAGATCAGAATGCTACGGTGAATACGTTCCCGGGCCTTGTACACACCGCCCGTCACACCATGGGAGTGGGTTGCAAAAGAAGTAGGTAGCTTAACCTTCGGGAGGGCGCTTACCACTTTGTGATTCATGACTGGGGTGAAGTCGTAACAAGGTAACCGTAGGGGAACCTGCGGTTGGATCACCTCCTTACCTTAAAGAACCTGCCTTTGTAGTGTCCACACAGATTGTCTGATGAAAAGTATCGAGCAAGACGGCTGCGAAGTCGCGACACATCGTGTCCCCTTCGTCTAGCGGTTAGGACTCCGCCCTTTCACGGCGGCAACAGGGGTTCGAATCCCCTAGGGGACGCCACTTGCTGGCTGTGAGTGAAAGGCACAACCAATCAGTATCTCAAAACTGACTGTTAAGTCATGTTTGAGATATTTGCTCTTTAAAAATCTGGATCAAGCTGAAAATTGAAACGACACACTGTGTCTGCTCTCCGTAATAAGAGCAGATGAAGGTGTGTTCGAGTCTCTCAAATTTTCGCAATCAGAAGTGAAACAGCTTCGGGTTGTGAGGTTAAGCGACTAAGCGTACACGGTGGATGCCTAGGCAGTCAGAGGCGATGAAGGACGTGCTAATCTGCGATAAGCGTCGGTAAGGTGATATGAACCGTTATAACCGACGATTTCCGAATGGGGAAACCCAGTGTGATTCGTCACACTATCGTTAAGTGAATACATAGCTTAACGAAGCGAACCAGGGGAACTGAAACATCTAAGTACCCTGAGGAAAAGAAATCAACCGAGATTCCCCCAGTAGCGGCGAGCGAACGGGGAGCAGCCCAGAGTCTGAATCAGCATGTGTGTCAGTGGAAGCGTCTGGAAAGTCGCAGGGTACAGGGTGATACTCCCGTACACGAAGATGCATTTGCTGTGAACTCGAAGAGTAGGGCGGGACACGTGGTATCCTGTCTGAATATGGGGGGACCATCCTCCAAGGCTAAATACTCCTGACTGACCGATAGTGAACCAGTACCGTGAGGGAAAGGCGAAAAGAACCCCGGCGAGGGGAGTGAAAAAGAACCTGAAACCGTGTACGTACAAGCAGTGGGAGCCTTCGTGATGTGACTGCGTACCTTTTGTATAATGGGTCAGCGACTTATATTCTGTAGCAAGGTTAACCGTATAGGGGAGCCGAAGGGAAACCGAGTCTTAACTGGGCGTTAAGTTGCAGGGTATAGACCCGAAACCCGGTGATCTAGCCATGGGCAGGTTGAAGGTTGGGTAACACTAACTGGAGGACCGAACCGACTAATGTTGAAAAATTAGCGGATGACTTGTGGCTGGGGGTGAAAGGCCAATCAAACCGGGAGATAGCTGGTTCTCCCCGAAAGCTATTTAGGTAGCGCCTCGTGAATTCATCTCCGGGGGTAGAGCACTGTTTCGGCTAGGGGGCCATCCCGGCTTACCAACCCGATGCAAACTGCGAATACCGGAGAATGTTATCACGGGAGACACACGGCGGGTGCTAACGTCCGTCGTGAAGAGGGAAACAACCCAGACCGCCAGCTAAGGTCCCAAAGTCATGGTTAAGTGGGAAACGATGTGGGAAGGCACAGACAGCCAGGATGTTGGCTTAGAAGCAGCCATCATTTAAAGAAAGCGTAATAGCTCACTGGTCGAGTCGGCCTGCGCGGAAGATGTAACGGGGCTAAACCATGCACCGAAGCTGCGGCAGCGAC
>NZ_JAMHKS010000053.1:0-4420 GCF_025566055.1 Leclercia tamurae | reverse complement strand
GTAAAAGAATCTGTGGCAATCTATAACCATGAGCGGCCGCATCTTGCCCTGAAATACAAAACGCCCGATGAGGTTCATCAGGCGTTTTACAGGCAGAAAACTGTCAACCTATATCAGGACTAGTCATTCCATCTGTGCCCCGCCGTTCAGGCGGAAAACGATATTCACAATCAGCCCGCGGCCTGGCTTACCGGCTTCGTATCGCCATTTACGCATCGCGGTTTTCACATCCCGCTCAAACATATTCGACGGCTGCGCGGAGAGGATTTCAACATTATCCACTCGCCCGTCTGCGGTCACGTCAAACTTCACACGGACACGCCCTTCAATGCGTAATGCCTGCGCTCGCGCAGGATAAACCGGCTGGTTACGGCTCAGCGCACGCGGACCGGAGGGGGCTGTCGCAACCGGCTTAGCGGTGGCCGGGGACGAGTTCATCACCGGGCGAGTCGGGGCAGCTCTTTCAACCGGTTGAGTAGTGCGAGGCTCGACCGGGCGCTCTTCACGCTTCGGACGCTCTTCCACCTTTTTCACCGGTTTTGGTTTCGGCTTCGGTTTTGGCTTAGGCTTGGGCTCCGGTTTCGGGATCACCACCGGCACTTCTTTAGGCGGTTCAGGAACGATTTCAGGTTCCGGTTCCGGCTCGGGTTCTGCGACAGGTTCCGGTGGTGGCGCTACCTGCACGGGCTCCAGCTCCGCAGGCGTCACCATGGTCACAGAAATCGGCTGCGCGGGCGCTGGCATTTCAATAACCTGATTTACCGATGTGTAAAGCAGACCCGCAACGACGGCGCCATGAATTGCGACGGACAGCAGCGTCGGCCAGGGAAAGCGGCGAGGTAATTCAAGGGTCATTGAAGTCATAATCGTTTCAGTTAAAAAGCCAGGCCCTGATTTTAAATGCAAATAGCAATCATATTCAATAAGCCAGTTAAACTTCGCCTGAATAAACCGTCCGGCAGGCGAAAAAAGGCACGCAGTGCGCAGGGTTTTAACAAAGTGGCTATCTTTACATTGCAGTCCCCTGCACTTTCACATAACGTAATTCACACTTTTATTGGTTAAGGAGCTCCGCTGTGCTTTATGTGATTTTTGCTGCAGATGTTGCTGATTCTCTGGAAAAACGCCTCTCCGTGCGCCCTGCCCATCTGGCACGCTTACAGCTGCTGCATGACGAAGGCAGATTACTGACTGCAGGGCCATTGCCTGCCGTCGACAGCAACGATCCGGGTGCGGCCGGTTTTACCGGCTCGACGGTTATTGCCGAGTTTGAATCGCTCGAAGCGGCACAGGCCTGGGCGCAGGACGACCCGTATGTGGCGGCTGGCGTATATGATAACGTCGTAGTGAAGCCGTTTAAAAAAGTTTTCTAGAATAAAAAAAGGCTCCTTATCAGGAGCCTTTTCTCGTTAGTGCAGGGACGCCAGCCGCGCCGCGAACCCGACAAACAACAAACCGATTAAGCCATTTCCCAGCTTCGCCAGTTTCTTTTTGGTTTTCAGATAACGGGTGACAAATGCCCCGGAGAAAATCAGGAAGCTCATATAGATAAAGCTGATGACCTCCAGCGTGATCGCGAGGATCATAAACGCCACGCCGGTGTTGTTAGCCTGTACGTCGATAAACTGCACAAAGAACGAGACATAAAACAGGATCGCTTTCGGATTGGTCATACTCAGCACCAGCGAGCGTTTCATGATGGTTTTTGCCGGTTCGATACCGCCCGCTTCGCCCTGCTGTTTATGCCGGATCACCGACCAGAGCATCTTCCCGCCCAGCCATAACAGGTAGAACGCCCCGAGATAGCGAACCACATCAAACAGTATTGGGGTGGTCTGAATCAGCGCCGCGACCCCGGCCCAGGCGAGAAACATCAGCACCGCATCACCGATAAACACGCCGCTGGCCGCCAGATAGCCTTTCTTGACGCCGTGACCAATGCCGGTTTTTAGGACAAACAGAGTATTGGGACCCGGAACCAGAACAATGAAAATGGCTCCAACAACATAGGTCCAGAAATTAAGCACACCAAAATCCGCAAACACTTCATCCTCCTTTTCGAAATAGCGAATCTTTAAAAAACATCGGGCACCTCAAAGGGTGCCCTTGTGTCATTCAGTAATCCTGAACGGCGAACAGTAACGCATTGCGATGACGGTTCGTACTGCATTTTCTGATGGCGTGGATACGCATATTACGGCGGGATTGTGCTTCCAGCCAACGCGCTTTGCGACGACCTGTCTGTCGCAACATGCGCCAGCGCCCTACTTCTGTTCTACTGCGCTTCATGTTAACAACTCTTCCTAAAACAGAGCGCTCATTATAGACCCTTGCCTGCGGCAAACCAGTGCTTTTATCTGGCGTTTTTATTTGCCAGAAAAATCCTGACGCGTAAACTCTTAACAATACGCTTTCAAAAGGATTTTTTATTATGACAACCTTCTACACCGTGGTGAGTTGGCTGCTCATTCTGGGATACTGGCTGATCATCGCAGGGGTAACATTACGCATCCTGATGAAGCGCAGAGCCGTTCCTTCCGCCATGGCATGGTTGTTGATTATTTTTATCCTGCCGCTGGTCGGCATCATCGCGTACTTATCCTTTGGCGAACTTCACCTCGGTAAACGCCGGGCGGAACGTGCCCGCGCCATGTGGCCTTCGACGGCCAAATGGCTCAACGATCTCAAATCCTGCAAACATATCTTTGCCGAAGAGAACAGCGACGTCGCGGCGTCCCTGTTTCAGCTCTGCGAGCGCCGCCAGGGCATTGCGGGCGTCAAAGGCAATCAGCTTCAGCTGATGACCACCTCCGATGACGTGATGCATGCGCTGATCCGCGATATTCAGCTGGCACGCCATAACATCGAGATGGTGTTTTACATCTGGCAGCCGGGCGGGATGGCCGATCAGGTCGCGGAATCCCTGATGGCCGCCGCACGCCGGGGTATTCACTGCCGTCTGATGCTCGACTCCGCCGGCAGCGTAACCTTTTTCCGTAGCAACTGGGCGTCGATGATGCGCAATGCCGGAGTGGAGGTGGTCGAAGCCTTAAAAGTAAACCTGCTGCGTGTGTTCCTGCGCCGGATGGACCTGCGCCAGCACCGTAAAATGGTGCTGATCGACAACTACATCGCCTATACCGGCAGCATGAACCTGGTGGACCCGCGCTTCTTCAAACAGGACGCCGGTGTGGGCCAGTGGGTCGACCTGATGGCACGTATGGAAGGCCCGGTCGCCACCGCAATGGGGGTTGTCTACTCCTGCGACTGGGAGATCGAAACCGGCAAGCGCATTCTGCCCCCGCCGCCTGATGCCAACATCATGCCGTTTGAACAGGCCAGCGGGCATACCATCCACACCATTGCCTCTGGTCCGGGCTTCCCGGAAGATCTGATTCACCAGGCGCTGCTCACCGCGGCCTATTCCGCCCGCGAATATCTGATCATGACCACCCCCTACTTCGTGCCGAGCGACGATCTGCTGCACGCCATCTGTACCGCCGCCCAGCGCGGGGTGGATGTCAGCATCATCCTGCCGCGCAAGAACGATTCGGTTCTGGTGGGCTGGGCCAGCCGGGCCTTCTTCAGCGAACTGCTGGCCGCCGGGGTGAAGATTTACCAGTTTGAAGGTGGCCTGCTGCACACCAAAAGCGTGCTGGTGGATGGCGAACTCAGCCTGGTGGGGACGGTGAACCTGGATATGCGCAGCCTGTGGCTCAATTTTGAGATCACCCTGGTAATTGATGACGCCGGTTTTGGCGCCGATTTGGCCGCGGTGCAGGACGACTATATCTCCCGCTCGCGCCTGCTGGACGCACGGTTGTGGGTGAAAAGACCGCTGTGGCAGCGAATTACCGAACGACTGTTTTACTTCTTTAGTCCGTTGCTGTAAAACGTGCCCAACCAACGATGTTAAACAGGTAGTCATCATGGAAATGGATCTGAACAATCGCCTGACCGAAGACGAAACGCTCGAGCAGGCCTACGATATCTTCCTCGAACTGGCCGTCGATAATCTCGATCCGGCAGACGTGATTCTCTTTAATCTGC
This sequence comes from Leclercia tamurae, assembly GCF_025566055.1. GTDB lineage: Bacteria > Pseudomonadota > Gammaproteobacteria > Enterobacterales > Enterobacteriaceae > Enterobacter > Enterobacter tamurae. Next base: position 370 of record NZ_JAMHKS010000053.1, on the reverse strand, counting down.
AGTTTGAAGAGCGTGGCGGTGCCGAGCTGTTCGACCCGTCTGAAGACTGGGCCGAGCATGTCGATTTCGACCTGAACCCGGACTTTTTCGCGGAAGTGGTGATTGGTCTGGCCGATACCGACGGCGGTGAGATTAACGACATCTTTGCCCGCGTCCTGCTATGTCGCGAGAAAGACCACAAGTTGTGCCACATCCTCTGGCGCGAATAAAAAAAGGCTGCGAATGCAGCCTTTTTTATTATCTGTGACCCGTCCTGAATAGCGTTGACACGTTCCTGACTTAAATCCGGAGAACGTGATGATGACTGAGTTCAAACGTACCCAACGTGATTATCCTCTATCCTTTAAAATAGCTGTCGTTGAGCAGGTCG
>NZ_JAMHKS010000054.1:0-5816 GCF_025566055.1 Leclercia tamurae | reverse complement strand
TCTGAGACAACATCTGGCAAGGCTGGGACGGAAGTCACTGTCGTTCTCAAAATCGGTGGAGCTGCATGACAAGGTCATCGGGCATTATCTGAACATAAAACACTATCAGTAAGTTGGAGTCATTACCGGTTTAGTCTATGAATAAACATTAAATAATGTCTACTTCCACCAGAACCCCAAAGTGATCCGATACAACCGGATAAAAATCGTTATTAAAAATCACCTGATGCTGCTTTACCACCATCGGTTGATTACTAAGAACCAAATCAATGCGTAGCGCTTGGCTATTTTGTTCCCAACCGTCAATATTTTTAATTACAGTAGTTCCGGAGTCTTTTATTTCTGCTATTTCATAACAATCTATCAAACCGCACTGTAATACATAATCATAACCTTCATTGCGTATATGGCTTGGGTTGTTGAAATCGCCTAATAGAAAGCTCAACTCTGTTGATAATGTTGCCTTTATTCTGTTGAACTGGTCCTCAAATGAGCTCTCTGAGTCACTCCACCAGCCGCAATGACAATTATAAAGATTGAAATCACCTCGTTGAGAAGTGACCTTAATACGCACTGCTCGCCTATGTTTCCAAAAGTTCACATCATAGTTATCACTTAGGTCAATGACCTCATGCTCGACAATCGGCAGTCGCGTCAAGAATGCCAGTCCCTCTTGATATACGTCATAACTTTGATGAACGAAATCCCATGTAAGTTGGTAGTGATAGCCGTATTCCATGAGTTTTTTCTGTAATAAATATCCATAGTTATCAGCGAGCACGGTGTGATTAGTTAATATATTGGCATCAACAGCCGAGCTATTTTGATGTTGATTCACTTCCTGTAATGCAACGACATCGCACCCTTGCTCGATAATGGCTTGCGCTACCACATCCAACTTTTCTAGTTGTTTCTCTTCTTGCCAACTATGGGTATTTAGCGTCATTAACTTCATTTATTATTCACTTATTCATTGTAGCGAGTTAAACGCAGCTCAAGGCTGCGTTTCTCGAGGTTATTTTATCTAGGGTAGAGAATGAATTACGCAGGTTGTGCTGAAAACTTCTCAACTAATCTAGATTTAATGACATCCACTCCTGGACCATAAATAACTTGTACTCCCTGTTCTTTAATTACAGCACCAAGTGCTCCTGTCGGCTTCCATAATGCATATTCAGCAACCAACTGCGGGTCATTAACTGTAATGCGCAAGCGAGTCATACAAGCATCAATCTCAACAATATTGGCACGGCCACCTAAATTCTGAATAATAATGTCCATCTTCTCATCTTCTGACATGGATTCTGAACTTTCATCGAGGTAGTTACCCATACGGCCCGGTGTTGGCAATTTAAATTTGACAATGAGCACACGGAATAATCCATAGTTAACACCAAAGAAAACAATAGAAACCAATGCGAAGCGAACCAAATCACCACCGATTCCCGCTGAAACCATCATAGGTATACGAGTGAGTAACTCAATCAAACCAAAGGCATGTATACGTAGGTCCATCACATCGACCAACGCAAATGCAATCCCTGTTAATACCGCATGCGCAACATACAAAACAGGAGCAATAAACATAAACATGAATTCAATAGGCTCTGTCACACCGGTTAATAACACAGCAAGACACGCAGATAAAAACATTGGCTTGTATTGTGCGCGCTTATCACTATCAACACAGTGATACATCGCAAGTCCAATACCAATCAATGAAGACGCTGCGATAATAACTTGGCCCGCTTTAAAACGTGCTGGATGCACCGTATCTAATAGATGTTGGTAAGTTGTCGGATCGCTTAATTTAAGATTATTTAAATCGCTAACCCAAGCAAGCCATAGTGGATCTTGACCATAAACACTTGCCCCCGCATTCACCCCTGTTAAAAGCTCATAAGTACCACCCAACTCGGTGTAATTCATTGGAATAGTTAAAGTGTGGTGTAAACCAAATGGCAGTAATAAGCGCTCTAACGTACCATACAAGAAAGGAGCAGTGATCGGCGCAGTGTCTTTAGAGGTTGCAATCCATTGACCAAAATCATTAAGCGCACCTTGAATTAAAGGCCATACGATTGATAAAGCAAACGCAATAATCATCGAATAGAAAATAACAACAAAAGGTACAAAACGCTTACCGTTGAAAAATGCTAATGCCTGAGGTAAGCGAGCGAAGTCATGATAACGGTTAAATAAGTTGGCACCTAAATAGCCAGACATAATACCGATAAACACACCCATATTTAGAGCAGGAGCACCCAAAATATTAGTGAAGAATTGAGAGACAGGTAGCTCAGAACCAAATAGGCTCATCACAACCGCCTCGGGATCACTGAGCATAGCGTTATCCACGCCTAATATAACCCCAGTGATACGGTTAATTAAGATGAAGGCGATCAGCGCGGCAAATGCTCCTCCTGCACGTTCTTTAGCCCATGATCCACCAATAGCGACAGCAAATAATAGGTGAAGATTAACTATGATCCCCCAGCCTATGTTTTCCATAATAGCGCCTAGTGTTTCAATGGCACCAATACCACCAGCATACATTGCGACAACTTTACCGAGTGATATCATGATACCAGCGGCTGGCATCACCGCGATAACAACGATAAGGGATTTCCCAAATCGTTGCCAAAAATCAAAAGATAGTAACTGACTCATAAATGATTCCTTGGTTTAAATGCAGGGTAGCCTTATCAAGGCCCTGCGATAAATATAATTTAGTGCTTTCTTGCAAATATATACGCAGCATAAGGTGGGGCAATTTGCGTCGCTATAAAATCTGAGCGAACGTGTTCATTGTTGACATTCTGATTATCAAGCATTAACTCGCCTAATTGCATGCGGTCGATATCAACGATGCTCTCTTGTGGACTTAAATTGGTAATAATGGTCCATGTCATATCTTGTGCAACACGTTGATAAGCATAGATATTAGGGTCGTTAGGTAGCAGCAATTGATAGCGGCCAACCACTAAACTTACATTTGACTTACGCAGAGCAATCAGCTGCTTATAGAAACTCAAAATCGAATTTGGATCTTTCTGTTGTTGCTCAACATTGATATCTGCGTACTGTTGATTGACGGAGAACCAAGGTTGCACCTCAGAAAAACCGGCAAAATCCTGCGCATTCCATTGCATTGGCAAGCGACTGTGGTCGCGAGATACTTGATTTAACAAGGCTAAGATGTCTGCATCGCTTTGACCTTGTTGAGATAGCTTTTGAATTAAATTTCTAGCAGACACATCATTAAATTCATCAAGAGAAGTAAACTGATGATTTACCATACCAATCTCTTGGCCCTGATAAATAAACGGAGTTCCTTTCATCAAGAAATAACAACTCGCTAACGCGGTAGCACTGGCATACCTAGAGGTAGGGTCGGCAAAAGTATCAATGCTACGAGCTTGATCGTGGTTTTCTAAATAAAGCGCATTCCAGCCTTTACCTTCTAATGCATCTTGCCAACGCGATAAAATGCGTTTGAACTCCACTAGATCTAAAGGCACGTTGCTTTGTTCTTCCGACCATAGCTTCATGTGTTCAAACTGAAAAATCATGTTGAAAACACCGCCTTGATCGTGCTCGGTCGCTTCGGCAACCCAAAGTAATGCATTGTCGGCAGTCACCCCATTAGCCTCACCAACTGTCACTATGTTAAAGGGATCAAACGCCTGCTCTTTTAACTCATGCAGATGTTTTTCAATCCCTGCCACATTCATATGATAATCAAACGAAGAGACATACTTTTCACCCTTTGGATTGGGTAAAGAAGGTAAACCTGGTTGTTTCTGAATATGGCTAATTGCATCCACACGGAAGCCATCAATACCACGCTCCAACCACCAATAAATCATTTTAAATAGTGCTTGTTTAACTTCAGGATTTTCCCAATTCAGATCAGGTTGTTTTTTTGAAAATAGGTGCAAGTAGTACTGTGCAGTTTTTTTATCATATTCCCATGCGCTGCCATGAAAAATACTTTCCCAGTTGTTTGGGTCGCAAGTCGGTTTTTCAGCGGTAGGCTCACAACCATCACGCCAAATATACCAATCGCGCTTAGGGCTATTTTTGTTATCTCGAGATTCAATGAACCATGGGTGCTCGTCGCTAGTGTGGTTGATCACTAAATCCATAATAATGCGAATGCCACGTTTATGAGCAGCACTGATTAGTTCATCCACATCCTCAAGGGTTCCAAAGTCAGGATGAATCGCTTGATAGTCACTAATATCGTACCCGTTATCATCATTAGGTGATGCATAGAATGGGCAAATCCATATTAAATCAATGCCCAAATCAGCAAGATAATCGAGCTTAGCAATGATGCCATTGATGTCACCAATACCGTCCTGGTTTGTATCATAAAAACTACGGGGATAAATTTGGTAGGCGGTTGCTTTCTTCCACCACGCGAGTGGTTTTGAGTGCATATTAGGAGCGAGTGTCATCGGTTATACTATATGTGTTATCGTTAACATATATAGTTAAGTAGAACCGATTTGGACTCAACACAATTTCAGAGGAATTGTGAGCTTTCTCTCATCTTTATGTCGAATGTGCCTTCAACAGAACTGAAATCGCGCTTGAGCAATTTTTTGACAGCTTGGTAGCCCACTTGATAGTAGTTAAAAGCGACAGTCGTCAGGCTCGGGACTAACAAATCGCTGTAGTCATAGTCACCCATGCCTACAATCCATACGTTATGACCGATCTTGAGTTGCTGTTCTTTGGCGCGACGATATAAACGAATGGCAATATTATCGGTGGCACAAAAGTAGACATGATTAGGCTGTAATTGAACGGCCTGATAGCCAGCTTTGTCCTCCGAGTTGGCTAGGGCTTGTAGTGATAAATTCAACTCAGGGACGGTGTCGGTAATAGTGGCTTGCATCAACTTAGTGCGGCTAGAAAGCATACGCTCATCATAAATATAATGTACGGCAGCCAGCGGTGCCTGCTGCTGTTTTAACTGAGTGATGGTGTGGGAGACGAGGGCTTTAATCGCTGCATGATCGGGGTAATATAAACAGCAATGGTGGGGGGTATTTTTGCCAATAAATACCACATTGTCTAAGGTTCGATAAAAAGTCTCTTCGACACTGTGCTTTGACGCAATAATAATCGTGCCCAATGCATTTAAGCCGTTAAACTCTCTCACAGCTTGGCATTCTGACTCATGGTTAAACCCTGTGGCATGAAACAGCATTCGTACTTGTGATTCATTGGCAGCAGCCAGCGCCCCTTTAATCACTAAACTGGTCGTATATGACTCAATACGAGGCGCGATGAAACCAATAATATTGGATTGGCTACGAATGGAGCGAGCAAATATATTAGGCGTGTAATGACTCTCTTTGACGATGGCATCAATTTTAAGGCGGTTCTCTTCCGAGACATAACCGCCATTAAAGTAACGCGACACAGTCATTGTTGAAATTCCAAGCTGCCTTGAAATCTCAGCCATGGTCATTTTTTTACTCATTACCTATTTCCTTCAATAATGCACTATTGCCATATCTCCAAGTGACTTCAAGATACAGAATTCAGAGTTGAGTCACTTGGGCATAGTATCCAATATATTGGCTAACAACACAGTAAATAAAACTGGGTGGACGTATGAGTGTTTAATTTTCACTCACAAGATTTAGACCTGAACTCAAGACCAAGGAGCGAGCGGTAATGCTGCCAACTTACTGATTTAGTGTATGATGGTGATTTTAAGGTGCTTGCGTGGCTTCCATTTCCATCAGATGTCCTTCCTGCTCCGCTACTGAAGGCGTGGTGCGTAACGGCAAAAGCAC
>NZ_JAMHKS010000055.1:0-19308 GCF_025566055.1 Leclercia tamurae | reverse complement strand
TCTGGTGGTACAGCACGAAAGTGGGGGTGATCGACCTGAAGAAAAAGTCGATCACCATGGGTAAAGGATGTTAAAAAGTGTTCACCATGTCCCCGAACATCTGTCTACCATGTCCCCGGACCGTACAGGGAGAGGGGCTGGGGGGGAGGGCAACAGACCGCACTTTCCCTACCCCACAAAAACCCGCGTCAAATCACAATTAGGGGTCGACCTTTACCCCTGACTTCTCTATAATCTTGCGACCCCACGTTACAAGAAGGTTTTTTTCCCAAAACTTTCTCTGCGCCGGCATAGGCTATTCGAAGGGGTAGGTTTGCTGGACAATGTCGTGTGAACCTCAACTACTAAACGTTTGGGTGTTCACCAACGTGTAACTTATTTATTTGGGTAAGCTTTTAATGAAAACTTTTACAGCTAAACCAGAAACCGTAAAACGCGACTGGTATGTTGTTGACGCGACCGGTAAAACTCTGGGCCGTCTGGCTACCGAACTGGCTCGTCGCCTGCGCGGTAAGCACAAAGCGGAATACACTCCGCACGTAGATACCGGTGACTACATCATCGTTCTGAACGCTGACAAAGTTGCTGTTACCGGCAACAAGCGTACTGACAAAGTGTACTATCACCACACCGGCCACATCGGCGGTATTAAACAAGCGACCTTTGAAGAGATGATTGCCCGCCGTCCTGAGCGTGTGATTGAAATCGCGGTTAAAGGCATGCTGCCAAAAGGCCCGCTGGGTCGTGCTATGTACCGTAAACTGAAAGTTTACGCAGGTAACGAGCACAACCACGCGGCACAGCAACCGCAAGTTCTTGACATCTAATCGGGATTATAGGCAATGGCTGAAAATCAATACTACGGCACTGGTCGCCGCAAAAGCTCCGCCGCTCGCGTGTTCATCAAACCGGGCAGTGGTAAAATCGTAATCAACCAACGTTCTCTGGAACAGTACTTCGGTCGTGAAACTGCCCGCATGGTAGTTCGTCAGCCGCTGGAACTGGTCGACATGGTTGAGAAACTGGATCTGTACATCACTGTTAAAGGTGGTGGTATCTCTGGTCAGGCTGGTGCGATCCGTCACGGTATCACCCGCGCTCTGATGGAGTACGACGAGTCCCTGCGTGGCGAACTGCGTAAAGCAGGCTTCGTTACTCGTGATGCTCGTCAGGTTGAACGTAAGAAAGTCGGTCTGCGTAAAGCACGTCGTCGTCCACAGTTCTCCAAGCGTTAATTGCTTTCTGCTTCGGCAGACAACAATTGGCGAAAAACCCGCTTCGGCGGGTTTTTTTATGGGTAACGTTCGGGTTATCCACATGCAGACGTCCTTTCTGCCCTCTTTTTCCGCATTTCCAGAATCGCCTCACCACAAAGGCCGCAAAATCTGGTAAACTATCATCCACTTTTCTGTCCAGATAACGGTGAATGCTCGATTTTTGTTCTCTTTTTGAACAAGAGGAGAAATTCTCAGGGATGGACAACAAAACATCTGGCTAGCCTGTATGGCTGGTAGCAGTAAAAATTCTGAATATACCTGGAGGTTTTCATGGCTGTCGCTGCCAACAAACGTTCGGTAATGACGCTGTTTTCTGGTCCTACTGACATTTATAGCCATCAGGTTCGTATCGTGCTGGCCGAGAAGGGTGTCAGTTTTGAGATCGAGCATGTGGAAAAGGATAACCCGCCTCAGGATCTTATCGATCTCAATCCAAGCCAGAGCGTACCAACGCTGGTGGATCGTGAGCTGACCCTGTGGGAATCCCGTATCATTATGGAATACCTGGATGAGCGTTTCCCTCATCCGCCACTGATGCCGGTTTATCCGGTTGCCCGTGGTGAAAGCCGCCTGTACATGCAGCGTATCGAGAAAGACTGGTATACGCTGATGAACGTTATTGTGAAGGGTTCTTCTTCAGAAGCCGATGCTGCGCGTAAACAGCTGCGTGAAGAGCTGCTGGCGATTGCACCGGTATTCGGTCAGCGTCCATTCTTCCTGAGCGACGAGTTCAGCCTGGTTGATTGCTACCTGGCTCCGCTGCTGTGGCGTCTGCCGATTCTGGGCGTCGAGTTTAGCGGCCCGGGTGCGAAAGAGCTTAAAGGCTATATGACGCGTGTCTTCGAACGCGACTCTTTCCTGGCTTCTCTGACTGAAGCTGAACGTGAAATGCGTCTCGGCCGGGGTTAATGATTGTGGAAATGTCACAGCTGTCTCCACGCCGTCCGTATCTGCTGCGCGCCTTCTATGAATGGCTGCTGGATAACCAGCTCACGCCGCACCTGGTTGTGGATGTGACGTTGCCAGGCGTGCAGGTTCCTATGGAATATGCACGTGATGGTCAAATCGTTCTGAACATTGCACCGCGAGCTGTCGGTGGTCTGGAGCTGGCGAACGATGAAGTTCGCTTCAATGCCCGCTTCGGTGGTGTGCCGCGCCAGGTCTCTGTGCCGCTGGCGGCTGTACTGGCCATTTATGCGCGTGAAAACGGCGCAGGCACCATGTTCGAGCCGGAAGCGGCGTACGATGAAGAGGGTGCCACGCTCAATGATGAAAACGGCGGAACCGACAGCGAAAGCGAAACGGTCATGTCGATCATCGACGGTGATAAACCGGATCACGATGATGATCCTGACGATACGCCACCGCCTCGGGGCGGACGTCCGGCACTACGCGTAGTGAAATAATAAAAAGGGCCTCAGGCCCTTTTTTTATGCCTGAAAAAAAATACATATCGCATATGAATATTTTAAGCCTGTGAATCATCATTGCGAAAAATATATTATTGATACTTTAGCGGTTGCATGTTCATTTACGCTAGTTGAAATAAATTATTTATAACGCCTGTGATATAAATTTCGCATATATGAATGTGAAATTCAGTATGAGGAGGTTTTGATTGAGATGATGTATCATAAAAAATTATAAGATGAAATATATTTGATACCTATTTTAGTTAACTTAAATGATGCTAATAGGATTTTCCTGTAATCTTATCAACACTATTTCTTACAAATAGTCTATGTATGAATTAATTCATAGTAAACCGTAGTACTCCGCCAAGGACATGACCAACCGGATCGGTTGTTGGTTGATATAATTTAAGGAAAAAAAATGGCTCATTTTAAAAAGACGTTATCCACTTTAGGCGTATGCGCTGCTCTGGTGATGGCAGCTCAGGCAACTGCTGCTACCGAAGCAACATTAAAAGTTAGCGGTACTATTGTTCCTGCAGCGTGTTCTACAACATTAAGCAACAGTGGTGAAGTGGCGTATGGTTCAGTTGCTTCTTCTGTTATCCGTAATGCTCCTGAAGGCAATGGGCTCGTTCAACTGGGTGCGAAGGACATTACCTTAACGGTAACCTGTGACGCAGCATCAGCGATGGGTTTCAAAATGATCGATAACCGCGCTAACACTGTAGTTCCGCTCTCAGCGAGCAATTATATTGTTTCCCCAATTTCCGGCGGTAATGACGCGCAAAGCTACCATGGTTTTGGTCTGGGTCTGGCATCGAATGATGCTCAAATCGGCGCGTATTCTGTCGTTGTCGATGCAGCGAACACCAAAGCGGACTCCGCAGCAGCTGGCGTGGTATATTCCGATGATGCAGGAAAAAACTGGCGTTCAGGTACTGCTGTTTACCAGGTTAATGATAGTGCGCGTATCGTGACTGTTTCCAACGTTGGCGGCTCTGAACCTAAGCTGTTCCGCGAAGCAACATTCCCACTGAAAATTTCTGCCGGTGTGCAGAGCTCTTCGGTTCTGGGTATGGATGAAATCACCTTTGATGGTAACGCAACGCTGAGCCTCGTCTATCTGTAATAGATAGATAATTTAAATGCGTGCGATGCAAGATACTTTAAAGTATAACCAGGCATCGCACCGCATTTTTTAAAATTATTATTATTTTCAAATTAATGTTACCCATTCAAATAAAGTCATTCTTGATTTTTAATTAATTAAATTTAAGTTTTAATTTACCTCCGGGAATTAACTATCTCTTTTCATTATCACATTGACTGAGAATATTATGAAACGCAGCGTTATTCTTCCCCTTTTATTATTTTCCGCTCAGGTTTTTGCCACCGGGATGGTGCCGGAAACCTCCGTATTACTGGTTGATGCAGAAAAAGGCGAAGCCAGCATGAATGTGACTAATACCGATCTTAAGCCTGCTCTGTTATATACCAATATTGTTGATTTACCTGAAAGTAATAAGTCCGTTCGTTTGATTGTTTCTCAGCCTGTCGTACGCGTCGAAGCCGGGGCAGTGCAAAGGATGCGCTTTCTCCTCCAAACGGACAAGCCGCTGATACAAGAGGAATTAAAACGCGTCACCTTTGAGGGGATCCCTTCGAAAGAAAAAGGTAAGCAGAGACTGGCCGTCACCATTCGTCAGGACTTACCGGTCATTATTCATCCCGCCGGGCTCGCTGAAGACACTCAGCCGTGGAAACATCTGGAATGGCGAAAACAAGGTAATTCGCTGGTAGTGAGTAATCCGTCAAATTATGTTGTACGTATGACGCCAGGATTTACATCATTACCTTCGCGTCAGCAAGGTCGACTGCAAAATACTTATTTACTTCCACATACCTCTGTGACGGTAGCCTTACCTAATAAAGCTGACAGTCAGGTTGAGTTTTATCCCGCAAGCCGTTACGGCTATAAAGGCGAGCGTTATATCGCACCATTACAATAAGCGCTCCAGGGGAAAACACGGATGTTTAAAAGAACGCTGCTGATGTGTGCAGTCAGTTTAATTTGTTCACGGCAAGGGAAAGCCGCTGACATTGATACTGGCGGCACCGAATTTGATAGTGAAACGTTAAAATCGTTAGGTATTAATCCTGGTGTTTCGGAGTACTTTGCGCACAAATCCCGGTTCATGCCCGGATCGGTTCCTGTAAATCTGAAAGTTAACAGTCAGGATAAAGGGCATATTGTGGCCCAAATTCAACAGGATGGTGAACTCTGCTTTGACCGGACACTAATGGAGCATGCAGGCGTACGCGTGCCTGATGATTACCGTGATGGTTGTTACGATTATCTTAAGACTCACCCGGAAGTGGTGGTCAATGCCCAGCCAGGACAGGAGTTGATTGCGCTTATCGTCCCGCCAGGGGAGATAAATCGTCAGCGCGTCTCCCCAGCTGACTTTGCTATGGGTGGCACAGGCGCTGTGCTGAATTATTCAGCCATGTCTTCCCGCAGTGAATACAATGGCGGCAGTACAAACTATTCCCAGGCCCAGTTAGACGGCGGTATCAATGCCGCGGGTTGGCTGCTCCGTAGCCATCAGCTATTGAGTCAATCGGAAGGTAAGTTCAGTAGTGAAAACAGCCAGACCTGGTTGCAGCGCACCTTTGTAGATTTGCATACTACCGCCAGGATGGGCGAAGTGAGTATGAATAACGCCTTGCTGGAAGGCACCGGTTTGTACGGCATCGCACTGTCGCCGGAAAACAGCCTCAACTCAGTGGAAGGTCGGGTTAACGTTAGCGGGATCGCTAATACGTCGCAGGCGCGTGTTGAAGTTCGGCAGCAGGGTATTCTCGTCTATTCGACACTGGTGCCTGTAGGTCCCTTTACGCTAACCGATGTCTCACTGCGCAACTACACCAGCGATCTCAACGTAACGGTAGTCGAAACCGATGGCAGCCAGCATAGTTTCATCCTCCCTTCTTCGCTTTATCTGCAAAAGATGGGAAATCCTGCCGGGTTGTTTTTATCGATTGGGCGGGTCAGCGATGATTACAGCGAACAACCGCTGGTGGCAAGCGTCTCTGGCGGCTGGCGTCTACTTCCGGGAAGCAATGCCAATCTTGGCCTGATTCTGGCCGAGAATTTTCAGGCCGCCGGGCTGGGTATTGATACGGCGCCATCGGGCTCAACCCTGTTAAGCCTGAAGGTCAATCAATCCAACGACAGTAAACATTCTCTTCAGGGGCAGAGCTATCGTCTGGAAGGCAGTATTGTATCGCTGCTGGGAATTAGCATTACCGCCTCTTCAGCCTGGTATTCCCAAGGTTATCGTGAGTTTTCTCAATTCATTGATAAAAACTTCACGGCGTTAAAGCAGCATGAATACTCGGTTGGGCTGCAGTGGCAAACCGACAAGATCGGCACATTTAGCACCAGTTTCTATGAAACCAAAAACCGTAATCGCAACGGGAAATCACGTTACATCACCGCCGGTTGGGGGAAAAATATTCTCTCAGCGTATGTTTCTGCCAACTGGCAGCATCAGCTGGGCGGGGGAGATGACGAAGGTAAAACCGACGATCTGTTCTATCTCAATGTCAGCTTCCCGCTGGGTAAAAGCAGTGTAAATACCTATGCGCGCCGTGAGGGGGATATCTCCCGCTTTGGCTCAACGGTTGCCGGTAATCTCTCGGATGACCATGCTTATACGTTGGGCGCAGAAGCGGGCGAGGAAGAAAAAGATCGCAGCGTCAGCGCGGGGCTGAGCAGCAATCTGCACTATACGCAGCTGATGATGAATGCCAACGTTGGCGGAGAACATCAACGCAACTATTCCGGCTCTCTGCAGGGCGGTGTGATGGCTCATGCGAACGGCGTCACCTTCTCACCGCTACCTGTACGCGAAACATTCGGGATCGTCTCGCTGGATCAGGATGTCGCCGGGGTCAAAATTGATACGCCTCAGGGCCCGGTATGGACGGATTATCGTGGCTATGCCGTACTGCCTTCTTTGAATGCGTGGAGCCCATCTCGCGTTGAAGTGAATACCGAAACCTTGCCTAAAAATATGGATATTGGCAACGGTACGCGCCTGCTGAACCAGGGGCGGGGATCGGTCGGCAAAATCCAGTTTAAAGCCCTTACCCAGCGTCGTGTATTGGTTGATGTGATGATGGCGGATGGTAAAAAGCTGCCGAAAAACATCGCGATCACCGATGACCGGGGCAACTACCTCACGACCTCTGTCGATGAAGGCTCGGTTTTCCTGAATAACGCGTATGCTGGCCAGATTTTGATTGCGCAGCGGGACACCGACACCTGTCGTATCAAACTGACTCTGCCAGAGAAAGCCGAAACGGATGTGTTCTACGAAAAGGCAAAAGGATTGTGCCAATGAAAGCATACTTACTGATGGTCGCAGCGCTTATCGCGCCCACCTGTAGCTGGGCTGAATGCCAGCTTATCAGCAGCCAGCAAAAAGTGACCTATAGCAAACTGAGCGCGGCTGAACGGCAGCAGGCTGGGTCGGAAACCATTTCTCTGCCGGAGAAGCAGATCCAGCTCCAGGTAGTATGCAGCGAACCGCATCGCATTCGCTTGCTGCTGGGCAGTAATTTATCGCAAAACGGGACCTTTTCCTTAGGGGAGCAGGGGGAGATGCTGATTACGGCGTCTTCCGCCTACGTTGACGACCAGCCTGTTCGCATTGCGCTGGTACAGAGCTCTGACGCCATACCCCAGAGCGGCGGCAGTGACAAAATGACGGTAGCGCTCAATCAGGGGCTGGCCTTTATGAACGGTGGGGAAATCCACGGCAAGACCGCCTCTGTTTCTCTCACTGTGGCGTCAAAAATAAAGCCGGGAAACATTACGGAAAGAACCACCTGGCGCGGTAATCTGAACATTAAACTGGATGTGCAATGATGCGACGAATTTACCTGCTGCTGGCGGCCTTAACGACCGCCTCCGTATCGGCGAATGATACCGTCGGCGTCGATTTTGAGGTGACAGCAGATGCTGCTGCCTGCACACCCGCTCTGAGCAATAACGGTATTGCTGATTTTGGTACCCGCAATGCGGGCAGCTTATCTGCCAATGCCTTTACCCAACTGGGTACGCGGGAATTAACCTTAACCATTACCTGTGAATCTTCCACGGCGCTGGCTATCACCTCGCGGGACACCCGTTCGTCCTCAGTAAGGGTAGGGGAAGATACCGGGCGCACTATCGGCCCCCATTTCAGTGCCAATGGCGGCCTGAACGTGGCGTATGCCTCAAGGCTGTTTGGCCTGGGCGTGACGGCTGAAAACAAGCCTATCGGCAGCTATGCAATTTTGATTAACACCGGCAGCATTGTTGCGCTGGACGGCAGTCAGAACGTCAGCGTAGATATGGCTGGATCGGAAAGCAAAAGTGGTCCCTGGGCGAGGCTCGATCACTACCTGCTGCCGGCAGCCGAAAGCTATTTTTATACCTTCGTGAAGAAAGGGACGGTGGTGCCACAGGCGGTGAGCTCCGTGAGCGTCCCGCTGCAGGTCAGCGCTTCTGTGGCGAACAATCTGGGTAGCAGCCAGAAGATCTCATTAGACGGCGAAGCGGTGATCAGTATTGTCTATCTGTAAGGGCAGAAAGCGGGGATAAAATAGGGCCCGGCGGGAACGAATCCCACCAGGCCCTGTTATTTAGACTTCGAGGAAGTTCATGATGCCGTCTGCCGCCTTACGGCCTTCGGCAATGGCGGTCACCACCAGGTCAGAGCCGCGAACGATATCGCCACCGGCGAAGATTTTCGGGTTGCTGGTCTGGAACGCGTTGTCGCTGCCTTCCGGGGCGATAATGCGGCCCTGAGAGTCCAGCTCGACGCTGTGTTTCGCCAGCCACTCCATGCTGTGAGGACGGAAACCAAACGCCATCACCACCGCATCGGCCGGGATCACATACTCGGAACCGGCAACAATCTCCGCACGACGACGGCCTTTGGCATCCGGGGCGCCCATTTCGGTACGCGCCATCTTCACGCCACTGACCTTGCCGTTGGCATTCACTTCAATACCCAGAGGCTGGATGTTGAACTGGAACTCGACGCCCTCTTCACGCGCGTTTTTCACTTCGCGTTTTGAGCCCGGCATGTTCTCTTCGTCACGACGATAGGCGCAGATCACGTGCGTTGCATTCTGACGAATGGAGGTCCGCACGCAGTCCATCGCGGTATCACCGCCGCCCAGCACGACCACGCGTTTGCCTTCCATGCTCACAAACGGCTCAGCGGCGGTTTCGCCGTAACCCATCATCTGCTTGGTGTTGGCAATCAGGAACGGCAGGGCATCGAATACGCCGTTGGCATCTTCGTTTTCCAGCCCGCCACGCATCGACTGATAGGTACCAACGCCCAGGAATACGGCGTCGTAATCTTTCAGCAGATCGTCAAGCTGCACGTCACGGCCCACTTCGGTATTGAGTTTGAACTCAATGCCCATGCCGGTGAAGATGTCACGACGGCGGGTCATTACCTCTTTTTCCAGCTTGAAGGCCGGGATACCGAAGGTCAGCAGACCGCCGATCTCCGGATGACGGTCAAACACCACCGCCTTCACGCCGTTACGGGTCAGGACGTCGGCACAGGCCAGACCTGCCGGACCCGCACCGATGATCGCCACGCGTTTGTCAGTCTGACGCACGCCGGTCATGTCCGGGCGCCAGCCCATCTCAAACGCTTTATCATTGATATAGCGTTCTATGTTGCCGATGGTCACCGCGCCGAACTCGTCGTTCAGGGTGCAGGAGCCTTCACACAGACGGTCCTGCGGGCACACGCGGCCACAGACTTCCGGCAGGGTGTTGGTCTGGTGAGACAGTTCGGCGGCCTCGAAAATACGCCCTTCGTTGGCCAGCTTCAGCCAGTTCGGGATGTAGTTATGCACCGGACATTTCCACTCGCAGTACGGGTTACCGCAGGACAGGCAGCGGTCTGCCTGTGCTTTGGCCTGGCCTTCGGAAAACGGCTCGTAAATTTCAACAAATTCGATTTTACGGATCTTCAGCGGCTTCTTCGGCGGATCCACACGCTGCAGGTCGATAAACTGGTAAACATTCTGGCTCATCTGAATTCCTTACTGCGCCTGCACACGCAGCTCTGCTGCGCTACGACTACGGTGACCCAACAGGGCTTTAACATCGCTGGACTTCGGTTTAACCAGCGCGAATTTCGCAGAGAACGCCGGCCAGTTCGCCAGGATCTCTTCGCCGCGCACGGAACCGGTATGGTGCACGTGCTCGGTGATCAAGCCACGCAGGTGCTCCTCGTGGATCGCCAGGGATTCAACGTCCAGGACTTCCACCAACTCCGGGTTTACGCGTTTGCGGAAATCACCGCTTTCATCCAGCACGTAGGCGAAACCACCGGTCATACCTGCCCCGAAGTTCACACCAGTTTTGCCCAGCACGCAGACAATCCCGCCGGTCATGTATTCACAGCCGTTATCGCCGATACCTTCCACCACGGTGATGGCGCCGGAGTTACGCACCGCGAAACGCTCACCTGCACGCCCTGCGGCAAACAGACGACCCCCGGTGGCACCGTACAGACAGGTGTTACCGATGATGCTGGCATCGCAGCTGCGGAAGGCTGAGCCGACCGGAGGACGCACCGCCAGCAGACCGCCCGCCATGCCTTTACCAACGTAGTCGTTGGCATCGCCCGTCAGGTACAGCTCAACGCCGCCGGCGTTCCACACGCCGAAGCTCTGGCCCGCGGTGCCGCTGAAGTGAGCGGTGATCGGATCGGCAGCCAGGCCCTGGTCGCCGTGGGTCTGCGCAATGTAGCCTGAGAGCGTTGCGCCGACAGAACGGTCGGTGTTGCGAATATCAAACCAGAAGGTTTTGCTCTGCTTCTCATCCACAAACGGCTTCGCCTGTTGCAACAGCTGGGCGTTCAGCACGCCGTTGTCGAACGGCGGGTTGTTCTCGGTGCAGTACACCGCTTTGCCCGGATGCGGCTCAGCCGTTTCCAGCAGGCGGGACAGCTTCAGGTTCTGCTGCTTAGCCGTGAACCCGTCCAGCTCTTTCAGCAGGTCGGTACGGCCAATCAGATCCACCAGACGCGTCACGCCCAGCTGCGCCATCAGCTCGCGGGTTTCGCGGGCGATGAAGTCAAAGTAGTTGGTCACTTTGAACGGCAGGCCGTGATAGTGGTTCTTACGCAACTTCTCGTCCTGGGTTGCAACACCGGTTGCGCAGTTGTTCAGGTGACAAATACGCAGGTATTTACAGCCCAGCGCCACCATCGGGCCGGTGCCGAAGCCAAAGCTCTCAGCACCGAGGATAGCCGCTTTGATGATGTCGAGGCCGGTTTTCAGACCGCCATCCACCTGCAGGCGGATCTTGTGACGCAAACCGTTCGCCACCAGCGCCTGCTGGGTTTCCACCAGGCCCAGCTCCCACGGACAGCCCGCATATTTCACGGAGGAGAGTGGGCTCGCCCCGGTGCCGCCGTCGTAACCGGCGATGGTGATCAGATCCGCATAGGCTTTTGCCACGCCGGTGGCGATAGTGCCCACGCCCGGCTCGGAAACCAGTTTCACGGAGATCATCGCTTTCGGGTTGACCTGTTTCAGGTCGAAAATCAGCTGCGCCAGATCCTCGATAGAGTAGATATCGTGGTGCGGCGGCGGGGAGATCAGCGTCACGCCCGGTACCGAGTAGCGCAGTTTGGCGATATACGGGGTCACTTTGTCACCCGGTAACTGTCCGCCTTCGCCCGGTTTCGCACCCTGAGCGACTTTAATCTGGATTACGTCGGCGTTGACCAGGTACGCTGGCGTCACACCGAAGCGGCCGGAAGCGACCTGCTTGATGCGCGACACTTTATTGGTGCCGTAGCGCGCCGGATCTTCACCGCCTTCGCCGGAGTTGGAGTTACCGCCGATGCTGTTCATCGCTTCTGCCAGCGCTTCGTGGGCTTCCGGGCTCAGCGCGCCGATTGACATCGCGGCGGTATCAAAGCGTTTGAACAGTTCAGTGGCCGGTTCAACGTCGTTAATGCTCACGGCGGTATCGCCCGGGTTCACCGCCAGCAGATCGCGCAGCGTGGCCGCAGGACGGTTGTTCACCAGCTCAGCATACTGCTGATAATCGCTGTACTCGCCGCTCTGGACGGCCTGTTGCAGGGTGCGCACCACGTCCGGGTTGTAGGCGTGGTATTCGCCGCCGTGGACATACTTCAGCTGTCCGCCCTGATCCAGCGGCTTACGAGCCAGCCAGGCACGTTTGGAGAGGTTCAGCAGATCCTGCTGGAAGTCGCTAAAGCCCGCTCCGCCGATACGGCTGATCACGCCCTGGAAGCAGAGGTCGGCCACGTCGTCATGCAGACCGACAGCTTCAAACAGCTTCGAGCAGCGGTAAGAGGCGATGGTCGAGATGCCCATCTTGGACATGATCTTGTACAGGCCTTTGTTGATGCCGTTACGGTAGTTCAGCATCACGGTACGGTAATCTTTGTCGATGGCCTGGCCGTCTACCAGTTTGGCCAGCGTTTCGTAGGCCAGGTACGGGTAGATTGCCGTCGCACCGAAGCCCAGCAGCACCGCGAAGTGGTGCGGGTCACGCGCGCTGGCGGTTTCCACAATGATGTTGGCATCGCAGCGCAGGCTCTTATCGACCAGACGGGTCTGGATAGCCCCGACGGCCATTGGCGCAGGTACCGGCAGGCGGTTCTTCGCAATGTTGCGGTCGGACAGCACCAGCAGCACGGTGCCGTTACGCACCATCTGTTCCGCTTTGTCACACAGCGCATTCACCGTCTCTTCGAGGGTCGCTTCGGTCACGTCGAAGGTGATATCGAGCGTGTCGGCGCGGTAGTGCTCCTCTTGCAGAGTGGTGAGCTGTTTAAAATCGGAGTACAGCAGGATCGGCGATTTGAAGGTCAGACGGTGAGCCTGGCCTTCGGCTTCACAGAAGACGTTCATCTCACGACCGATGCTGGTAGCCAGCGACATCACGTGGGCTTCACGCAGCGGATCGATCGGCGGGTTAGTCACCTGCGCGAACTGCTGACGGAAGTAGTCGTAAATGATACGCGGCTGGCTGGAGAGCACGGCAAACGGGGTGTCATCACCCATGGAGCCGACCGCTTCCTGGCCGTTTTCGCCTAACACGCGGATAACCGAGTCCAGCTCTTCCGCGCTGTAGTTAAACTGTTTCTGATAGCTGGCGAGGGTATCGTCATCCAGCTCGCGGCTGCCCACGTCCTGATCCGGCAGATCTTCAAACGGCACCAGACGGCGAACGTTTTTCTCCATCCACTCTTTGTACGGATGACGACTTTTCAGATCGTTATCGGTTTCCGCGGAGTGCAGGATACGGCCGCCGCGGGTGTCAATCACCATCAGCTCGCCAGGCCCTACGCGGCCTTTTTCAACCACTTCGTCAGGCTGGTAATCCCAGATCCCCACTTCTGAGGCGCAGGTGATCAGCTTGTCTTTGGTAATGACGTAGCGCGCCGGGCGCAGGCCGTTACGATCGAGGTTACAGGCGGCAAAGCGCCCGTCGGACATCACGATACCGGCCGGACCATCCCACGGCTCCATGTGCATGGAGTTGAAGTCGAAGAAGGAACGCAGCTCAGGATCCATATCCGGGTTGTTCTGCCAGGCTGGCGGAACCAGCAGACGCATGGCGCGGACGATATCCATCCCGCCAGCCAGCAGCAGCTCCAGCATGTTATCCATTGAGCTGGAGTCAGAGCCGGTTTCGTTGACGAACGGCGCTGCATCGTGCAGATCCGGGATCAACGGGGTCTGGAATTTATAGGTACGGGCGCGTGCCCACTGGCGGTTACCGGTGATGGTGTTGATCTCACCGTTGTGCGCCAGATAGCGGAACGGCTGAGCCAGCGGCCAGCGAGGAACGGTGTTGGTGGAGAAGCGCTGGTGGAACAGGCAAATGGCCGATTCCAGTCGCAGGTCCGCCAGGTCCAGGTAGAAGCGCGGCAGGTCAGCCGGCATACACAGACCTTTATAGATGTTCACCAGGTTCGAGAGGCTACAGACGTAGAACTCTTTGTCTTCCTGGAGACGTTTTTCAATGCGGCGACGGGCGATAAACAGGCGGCGTTCCATATCACGTGGACGCCAGCCCGCAGGCGCGTTGACAAAGATTTGCTCGATACGAGGCAGCGAGGAGAGGGCGATTTCACCGAGTACCCCTTCGTTGGTGGGCACTTCGCGCCAGCCGACAATAGACAGGGTTTCACGTTGAAGTTCTTCTTCGACGATGCGGCGCGATACGGCGGCTTTTTCCGCGTCCTGATTCAGGAACAGCATGCCGACAGCGTAGTTTTTGGCTAAACGCCAGCCGCGCTCTTCCGCTACGATGCGAAAGAAACGATCCGGTTTTTGCAGCAGCAGACCGCAACCGTCGCCGGTTTTACCATCCGCAAGGATAGCGCCACGGTGCTGCATACGGGCCAGTGCGTGTATAGCGGTACGCACTACCTTGTGGCTAGGTTCGCCTTCTATGTGGGCGATCAGGCCGAAACCACAGTTATCCTTCTCAAGGGATTTATCGTACAACATATCAGTGAACCTCCCCAGGCTCTTCGGGACTTCTCTCCGGACCGTGGCGCACAGGCACAGCAAGAGCGCGGCGACGGGGTTTGCGTTTCATACGCGTACCTCGCATTCGCCCTCTTAATATCCTTTTCGCACAGGTCAAACAAGTTTGAGGACTTGCTTCAGAGGGAATCTCAACTACTGCATAAATATGATGAGCAGGCTGCTCATCCAGAAAGCTTCCAGCGGATTTCCAACTTATCGGGAATCCGTACACAGGTCAAATGGCAATCTTATTTATACAAAAATGTGCTAAAGGAAGAGTATCAATCTGATTTTATTAGGTATTTAACGAGATTCACATCCCGGTAACCTTGCTGTGGGCTTTAGGGGAGTGTGATCTGACTCACTATATGAAAGCGGTATTAGAGCGGTAGCATGCTGATTAGTGCGATTTAAGCAGGATTTAATACTGCTTCTCGAGGATAGCCCGCATGATGTCACTGTTTTTCAGCGCAGACGATATAAGTGAAAAAATCCTGCTGAACAT
Organism: Leclercia tamurae; assembly: GCF_025566055.1. Lineage (GTDB taxonomy): Bacteria > Pseudomonadota > Gammaproteobacteria > Enterobacterales > Enterobacteriaceae > Enterobacter > Enterobacter tamurae. The sequence continues at coordinate 4,507 of NZ_JAMHKS010000055.1, read as the reverse complement.
AAGGAAAAGTAATTAGAAAGGTGATGAATGAAATTGCAGTTATCCTGGTTATTTATGCAAAGGATAAAAGCACGCCGGGACGATTGATCCAGGTCATCGCCGTCGGAGGTGAAAAATGGCAGGCTTGTCCCCTTTCTACGGGGCGGTCTATCAGATTATGCAGTTACAGAAATTAGTCAATATGTTTGGTGGGGATCTTTCACGCCGCTACGGGCAAAAGGTCCATAAGCTGTCGCTCCACGGGGGATTTAGCTGCCCGAACCGCGACGGCACTATCGGGCGTGGCGGCTGTACCTTCTGTAATGTGGCCTCGTTTGCCGACGAAGCGCAGCAGCATCAGTCCATCGCGGCGCAGCTCGCGCACCAGGCAACGCGGGTTAACCGGGCGAAACAGTATCTGGCCTATTTTCAGGCCTATACCAGCACATGGGCGGAAGTGCAGGTGCTGCGCTCCATGTATCAACAGGCGGTGAGCCAGGCCAATATCGTCGGGCTCTGCGTCGGGACACGGCCTGACTGCGTGCCGGAGGCGGTGCTGGATCTGCTCAGCGAATACAAAGAGCAGGGGTATGAGATCTGGCTGGAGCTGGGATTGCAGACCGCGCACGATAAAACCCTGCACCGTATCAACCGCGGTCATGATTTTGCCTGTTATCAACGCACCACCCGGCTGGCACGCGAGCGTGGGCTGAAGGTCTGTACCCATCTGATTGTCGGCCTGCCGGGAGAAGAACAGCATCACGCCCTGGAAACGCTGCACCGCGTGGTAGAGACCGGCGTCGACGGCATCAAGCTGCACCCTCTGCATATCGTGACGGGCAGCATTATGGCTAAAGCCTGGGAAGCCGGGCGACTGAATGGCATTGAGCTGGAAGACTACGTAGCAACGGCCGGAGAGATGATCCGCCATACGCCGCCGGAGGTGGTGTATCACCGCATCTCCGCCAGCGCCCGCCGTCCAACGCTGCTGGCACCGCTGTGGTGCGAGAACCGCTGGACGGGGATGGTGGAGCTGGACCGCTACCTGAACGAGCATGGAGCTCAGGGCTCGGCGCTGGGCACGCCGTGGATGCCTGCGTTACCGTCGGCGTCCGCCTAACAGGCTGCCCAGCACACCGCGTACAATCTGATTCGTCACCTGACGCGCCGCGCTTTTCGCCATGGTTTGCACCACCCCATCGCGTTTACCGCCGCGCGGTCCGGTGCTGCCAAACAGGATGTCTTTCAACCCGCCGAGGATCCCATCATCGACCTCAACCGACTGGCCCTTCGCGGCGGGGGCCTCCTGCTGGGCCGGGCTGGCCTGTACCCCTTTTTGCAGCATCTCGTACGCCGATTCTCTATCGACGTCGTCTTCGTATTTACCGTAGACCGGGGAGTGGTTAATCAGCCCGTTACGCTCATCGTCACCGATCGGCCCCATCCGGGAATAGGGGGCGATTACCATTGCGCGCTCTACCACTGATGGGCTGCCTTTGGCATCAAGAAATGAAATCAGCGCCTCGCCGGTCCCCAGCGCCTGAATGGCCGCTTCGGTATTAAAGGCCGGGTTGGCGCGCATGGTCTGGGCTGCGGCTTTCACTGCCTTCTGATCTTTTGGCGTAAAGGCGCGCAGGGCATGCTGGACGCGGTTGCCCAGCTGGCCCAGCACGTTATCAGGAATGTCGGCCGGGTTCTGCGACACGAACCAGACGCCCACCCCTTTGGAGCGGATCAGGCGGATCACCTGCTCGATCTTATCCAGCAGCACCTGAGGCGCATCGCTGAACAGCAGGTGTGCCTCGTCAAAGAAGAAGACCAGCTTCGGTTTTTCCAGGTCGCCCGCCTCCGGCAGTTGCTCAAAGAGATCGGAGAGCATCCACAGCAGGCTGGCGGCGTAGAGCTTCGGCATCTGATTGAGCTTTTCCGCACTCAGAATATTGATGATGCCTTTGCCGTTGCTGTCGGTGCGCATCCAGTCTTTGATATCCAGCATAGGTTCGCCAAAGAAGTGCTCGGCACCCTGTTGCTCCAGCGTCAGCAATCCGCGCTGGATAGCCCCCACGGAGGCGCTGCTGATATTGCCATACTGATTCTGGAACGATTTGGCGTTATCCCCGATGTACTGCGTAATAGCCCGCAGATCTTTGAAATCGAGCAGCAGCAGCCCCTGATCGTCGGCAATGCGGAAGATGATGTTCAGCACGCCAGTCTGTACCTCATTGAGGTCGAGCAGACGCGCCAGCAGCAGCGGGCCGAGATCGGAGACGGTGGCGCGCAACGGGTGCCCTTTCTCCCCGAAAATATCCCAGACCACCACCGGATTACCCTGTGGTTGCCAGTCGGTAACGCCGATGTTGTTCAGTCGTTCAAGGAGCTTTTCCGAGCCGACCCCCTCCCGGGCAACGCCGCTGAGATCGCCTTTAACATCGGCCATAAAAACCGGCACGCCAATATCCGAAAATGACTCGGCCAGCTTTTGCAGCGTCACGGTTTTACCCGTGCCGGTGGCACCGGTAATGAGGCCATGTCGGTTAGCCATTGCGGGCAGAAGAAATTGTTCGTTATCCCGCGTCCGGGCAATCAGCAGGGGTGTACTCATGGTCGGCTTCCTCGTTCAGTCCTGCGTGGAGTATAGGCAACCTGACGGTAAAAAGAGCGGGTCAATTTCTGACTTTGCGGCGCGATATCCAGCACAGACTATGCTTTTGCATACGATTCACAACATATTGGAAAGCTATGTCCAGATTCTTCTTTAATGACCGCAAACAGCTGGTTAATGACGCCATTGAAGGTATGCTCATCTCCGCCCCTCACGGCAATCTCGTCAAACTGGATAGCGATCCGGCTATCCGCGTGGTGGTGCGCGCCGACTGGGATAAAAGCCGCGTGGCGGTGATTTCCGGCGGCGGCTCCGGCCATGAACCGGCGCATGCGGGGTTTGTGGGTAAGGGGATGCTGACCGCTGCCGTCTGCGGCGATCTGTTTGCTTCCCCGAGCGTAGAGGCGGTGCTGAATGCCATCGTGGCGGTGACCGGAGAGCAGGGCTGCCTGCTGATCGTCAAAAACTACACCGGGGATCGTCTCAACTTTGGCCTCGCGGCAGAAAAAGCCAAGCGCTTCGGGCTCAACGTGGAGATGGTGATTGTGGCCGATGATATCGCTCTCCCGGATAACAAACAGCCGCGGGGCATTGCCGGAACCGCGCTGGTGCATAAAATTGCCGGGCATGCTGCCGAACAGGGGAAATCGCTGAGGGACGTGCGGGATATGGCCCTTCAGGCCTGCGATAATCTCTGGAGTCTGGGCGTGGCGATGCAGACCTGCAATCTGCCGGGCAGCGACGATGAAGAGGGGCGCATCAGAAAAGGTCACGTCGAGCTGGGGCTGGGGATCCACGGAGAGCCCGGGGCGTCGGTGGTCGAGACGCAAAACAGCAGGGCGATTATCGATACGCTGGTGAAACCCTTGCTGGCGCAGGCAGATGTTGGGCGACTGGCGGTGCTGATCAATAACCTCGGCGGCGTCTCGGCGCTGGAGATGGCGCTGCTGACCAAAGAGCTGGCGCATTCGGCGCTGAAAGATCAGATCGCGTATTTGATTGGTCCGGCACCGCTGGTGAGTTCGCTGGACATGAAGGGCTTTTCCTTGTCCCTCCTGAAGTTGAACCCGGACTTTGAGGAGGCGCTCAACGCGCCGGTAGAGACGCTGGGCTGGCAAAAGCCGGTGGCCTTTGCGCCGCTGCGCTCGCTGGCACACACTCCGCTGCACGACAGCGAGGAGTTTACCCCGTCAGCGAATGCGAACGTCGCGCAGTACCTCGCCGCGGCCACGGATTGCTTAATCTCCCTGGAAAATCGCCTTAACGCCCTGGATGCAAAAGTGGGGGATGGCGATACGGGGTCGACCTTTGCGCAAGGTGCACGGGACATTGCGCAAAGGCTGGAGGAGGAGCGCCTGCCGCTGAACGATCTGCCGCAGCTGCTGCTGGTGGTGGGCGAGCGGCTGGCGACGGTGATGGGGGGATCGAGCGGGGTGTTGATGTCGATCTTCTTTACCGCCGCCGGACAGGCGCTGCGGAGCGGGAAAGCCTTGCCCGCTGCCTTGCTGACCGGGCTTGCGCAAATGAAACAGTATGGCGGGGCCGATCGCGGGGATCGCACCTTGATCGACGCGCTCCAGCCCGCGCTGGAAGCGTTTCAGACAGGGGATATTCAGGCTGCCGCCAGGGCTGCACAAGAGGGGGCGGATGCCACGGCGAGTATGAGCAAAGCCGGAGCGGGGCGCTCATCCTATGTAAATAAAGAGAATCTTGACGGGGTAGCCGATCCTGGCGCGGTAGCGGTGGCCGAGGTATTTGCGGCCCTGGTGCGGTAGTGGGGAATTGCCGGGTGGCGGCTTTGAACTGCGCCCCAAAACCTGGACGGCTTGTATTAACCGGTCTTCAGATACTCAGCCCGGAACGCCACCGGGCTGAGTCCTCCCAGACTCAGTTTGATACGCTTGTGGTTCCAGTACCTTATATACG
>NZ_JAMHKS010000056.1:0-30525 GCF_025566055.1 Leclercia tamurae | reverse complement strand
GCGCGGTGGTCCCACCTGACCCCATGCCGAACTCAGAAGTGAAACGCCGTAGCGCCGATGGTAGTGTGGGGTCTCCCCATGCGAGAGTAGGGAACTGCCAGGCATCAATTAAAGAAACCCCGTACCGTAAGGTGCGGGGTTTTTTGCCGTCTGCGTGAAAAGCACCGGGCAACACCAGCCGCTCCCAACCCCTTTCTTGAAACTTTCTCACCTTTCACATGCAGACTCGACATTTGCCTGATTCCTGGTTATTGTCAGCTATCTGGATGTCTAAACGTTTATACGTATGCTTTGAGGATTTAAGGTTATGCCGATTCGGGTGCAGGACGAGCTACCAGCCGTCAATTTCTTGCGTGATGAAAATGTCTTTGTGATGAAGGCATCGCGCGCTACAGGTCAGGAAATTCGTCCTCTGAAGGTGCTTATCCTCAACCTGATGCCAAAGAAGATTGAGACGGAAAACCAGTTCCTCCGTTTGCTCTCTAACTCCCCGCTGCAGGTCGATATCCAGCTGCTGCGTATTGATGCGCGTGAGTCCCGCAACACGCCTTCAGAGCATCTCAATAACTTCTACTGCAACTTCGATGATATCCGCGACGAAAATTTCGATGGCCTGATTGTCACCGGCGCACCGCTGGGCCTGGTAGAGTTCAACGACGTGGCCTACTGGCCGCAAATCAAACAGGTACTGGAGTGGGCTAAAGATCATGTCACCTCCACGCTGTTTGTCTGCTGGGCAGTGCAGGCTGCACTCAATATTCTTTACGGCATCCCTAAGCAGACCCGTAGCGAAAAACTATCGGGCGTCTATGAGCACCATATTCTGCATCCCCATGCATTGCTGACGCGTGGCTTCGATGATTCCTTCCTGGCCCCTCATTCACGCTATGCCGATTTCCCGGCTGGACTGATCCGTGACTACACCGATCTGGAGATCCTGGCAGAGAGCGAGGAGGGTGATGCCTACCTGTTCGCCAGCAAAGACAAGCGTATTGCTTTCGTCACCGGCCATCCGGAGTACGATCCCGATACCCTGGCGAGCGAATATTTCCGCGATGTCGAAGCGGGTTTGAACCCGGACGTGCCGTACAACTATTTCCCGCAAAACGATCCACAGAACAAACCGCGGGCAACCTGGCGCAGCCATGGCAATCTGCTGTTTACTAACTGGCTCAACTATTACGTCTACCAGATCACGCCATACGATCTGCGCCACATGAATCCGACGCTGGAGTAATCCTCTGAGGATCCTCATCCTGTAGCGTTTCAGCTCTCCAGTTAAGGCACCTTCGGGTGCCTTTTTTATTTCCGAAATCCACGCCGTATTATCAATAAATTTTAACTGCATATATATCAATGTATTAAGTCAATTTAAAATTAAAAATGGAAATTGTTTTTGATTTTACGATAAAGCGAGATAGTCTTAATTTTGCTGAACGAAAACTACTCAACGATCTTCGTTCGCGTGGGGGAAGTGAATTCGGATCAACGACGAGGAGCAGTGCAATGAATCAACAGGCAACCATTATCGATGAACTGGCCTTTAACCAACCGCAAGGCGAGCAGGAGCAGCAGGTCCTGGCCCCCGATGCCGTTGAATTTCTTACCGAGCTGGTGACCCGCTTCACGCCAAAACGCAATAAGTTACTGGCGGCACGTATCCAGCAGCAGCAAGACATTGATAACGGAAAGCTGCCTGACTTTATTTCGGAAACCGCTTCCATTCGTGGAGGTGACTGGTCGATCCGCGGCATCCCGCAGGACCTGCAGGATCGGCGCGTCGAGATCACCGGTCCGGTCGAGCGCAAAATGGTGATCAATGCGCTTAATGCCAATGTGAAAGTCTTTATGGCCGACTTTGAAGATTCGCTGGCACCTGACTGGAGCAAAGTGATCGAAGGGCAGATCAACCTGCGCGACGCGGTGAACGGCACCATCAGCCACACCAATGAAGCCGGCAAAATTTATCAGCTCAAGCCCAACCCGGCGGTACTGGTCTGTCGTGTGCGCGGCCTGCATTTACCGGAAAAACATGTTACCTGGAACGGAGAAGCTATCCCCGGCAGCCTGTTCGACTTTGCCCTCTACTTCTTCCACAACCATAAGACCTTGCTGGCCAAAGGCAGCGGTCCCTACTTCTACCTGCCGAAAACCCAGGCCTGGCAGGAAGCGGCCTGGTGGAATGAGGTTTTCAGCTATGCCGAGGATCGTTTCGAGCTGCCGCGCGGTACCATCAAAGCCACCCTGCTGATTGAAACCCTGCCAGCTGTGTTCCAGATGGATGAAATTCTGCATGCCCTGCGCGACCATATTGTCGGCCTGAACTGCGGCCGCTGGGATTACATCTTTAGTTATATCAAGACCCTGAAAAACCACCCGGATCGCGTCCTGCCGGACCGTCAGGTGGTCACCATGGACAAATCATTCCTCAGTGCCTACTCGCGTCTGCTGATCAAAACCTGCCACAAACGCGGCGCTTTCGCGATGGGCGGCATGGCGGCCTTTATCCCGAGTAAAGACAGCGAGCGCAACACTCAGGTGCTGAACAAGGTGAAAGCCGACAAAGAGCTGGAAGCCAGCAACGGCCATGACGGTACCTGGGTGGCGCACCCGGGGCTGGCCGATACCGCCATGGAGGTGTTCAACCGTATCCTGGGCGATAACAAAAATCAGCTGCACGTGACCCGTGAAGACGATGCCCCGGTCACCGCCGCTCAGCTGCTCGAGCCGTGCGAGGGCGAGCGCACAGAAGAGGGGATGCGCGCCAATATCCGCGTGGCGGTGCAGTACATCGAGGCATGGATCTCCGGCAACGGCTGTGTGCCGATTTACGGTCTGATGGAGGATGCCGCTACCGCCGAGATCTCGCGTACCTCTATCTGGCAGTGGATCCACCATCAGAAGACCCTCAGCAATGGCAAACCGGTGACCAAAGCCCTGTTCCGCCAGATGCTGTCGGAAGAGATGCTGAACATTCAGGAAGAGTTGGGCGAGCACCGCTTCAGCAGCGGTCGCTTCGACGCCGCCGCACGCCTGATGGAACAGATCACTACCTCAGATGACTTAATCGACTTCCTGACGCTGCCTGGCTACCGCCTGCTGGCCTGATTTCACCACATAACAATAATGGAGCATCTGCACATGAAAACCCGTACCCAACAAATCGAAGCATTACAAAACGAGTGGACTCAACCGCGCTGGGAAGGCATTGAACGCCCGTACAGCGCAGAGGAAGTGGTGAAATTACGCGGCTCGGTCAATCCGGAGTGCACCCTGGCCCAGCTGGGGGCGGCCAAAATGTGGCGTCTGCTGCACGGCGAATCGAAAAAGGGCTACATCAACAGCCTCGGCGCGCTGACCGGCGGCCAGGCGTTACAGCAGGCGAAAGCGGGGATTGAAGCGGTCTATCTCTCAGGCTGGCAGGTCGCGGCCGATGCCAACCTGGCGTCCAGCATGTACCCGGACCAGTCCCTCTACCCGGCAAACTCCGTTCCGGCCGTGGTGGAGCGGATCAACAACACCTTCCGTCGTGCGGATCAGATCCAGTGGGCCTCCGGCATTGAGCCAAAGGATCCGCGCTTCGTGGATTACTTCCTGCCGATCGTCGCCGATGCGGAAGCGGGCTTTGGCGGGGTACTGAACGCCTTCGAGCTGATGAAATTGATGATTGAAGCCGGTGCAGCGGCTGTTCACTTTGAAGATCAGCTGGCATCAGTGAAGAAGTGCGGACACATGGGCGGCAAGGTGCTGGTCCCGACTCAGGAAGCGATCCAGAAACTGGTGGCGGCTCGTCTGGCCGCTGACGTGCTGGGCGTTCCGACGCTGGTGATTGCCCGTACCGATGCCGACGCGGCGGACCTGATCACCTCCGATTGTGACCCTTACGACAGCCAGTTCATTACCGGGGAGCGCACCAGCGAAGGTTTCTACCGTACCCATGCCGGCATTGAGCAGGCGATCAGCCGCGGCCTGGCCTACGCCCCTTATGCGGACCTGGTGTGGTGCGAAACCTCCACTCCGGATCTGGCCCTGGCTAAACGCTTCGCTGACGCCATCCATGCGAAATACCCGGGCAAACTGCTGGCCTATAACTGCTCTCCGTCCTTCAACTGGCAGAAGAACCTGGACGATAAAACCATCGCCAGCTTCCAGCAGGAGCTATCAGACATGGGCTACAAATATCAGTTCATCACCCTCGCGGGTATTCACAGCATGTGGTTCAACATGTTCGACCTGGCGCATGCTTATGCCCAGGGTGAAGGCATGAAGCACTACGTTGAGAAGGTCCAACAGCCGGAATTTGAGGCCAGCAAACAGGGCTACACCTTCGCCTCGCACCAGCAGGAAGTGGGCACGGGCTACTTCGATAAAGTCACCACTATTATTCAGGGCGGCGCTTCCTCCGTCACTGCTCTGACCGGGTCAACCGAAGAAGCACAGTTCTGATAACGGAAACGCCCGGTGGCGCTACGCTTACCGGGCCTACGGTTCTGTTTCCTGGGGAGAGGGAATCAATGTCGCGTGACCTGGAATTACTGATTGCACAAACCATCCTGCAGGGCTTTGATGCCCAGTATGGTCGTTTCCTTGAAGTGACGTCCGGGGCGCAGCAGCGCTTTGAGCAGGCCGACTGGCATGCGGTGCAGCAGGCCATGAAGCAGCGTATCCACCTTTACGATCATCACGTTGGCCTGGTGGTGGAGCAATTACGCTGCATCACCGGCCACACCAGTACCGATGCCGCGTTCTTACTGCGTGTGAAAGAGCATTACACCCATCTGCTGCCGGATTACCCTCGCTTTGAAATTGCGGAAAGCTTTTTCAATTCCGTCTATTGTCGGCTGTTTGACCACCGTTCCCTGTCACCGGAGCGGCTCTTTATTTTCAGCTCTCAGCCTGAGCAACGCTTTCGTGCCTTGCCGCGTCCGCTGGCGAAAGCATTTTTTCCCGATCACGGCTGGGAGGCGCTATTAACCAAGGTGTTAGCCGATCTGCCCCTGCGTCTGCCGTGGCAAAATCGTCCGCGTGATGTCGGGTATATCATTGCTCATCTCTCGGAAACGCTCGGGACCGATAACCTGCAACACTGCCATCTTCAGATCGCTAACGAACTGTTCTATCGCAACAAAGCCGCCTGGCTGGTAGGTAAGCTGATTACGCCGGACGCCACGCTGCCGTTTTTGCTGCCCATTCACCGCAGCGATGAAGGGGAGCTGGCGGTCGACACCTGTTTGACCACCAGCGCCGAGGCGAGCATCGTTTTCGGCTTCGCCCGCTCCTATTTTATGGTGTATGCCCCGCTGCCGGGGGCGCTGGTGGAGTGGCTGCGGGAGATCCTGCCCGGTAAAACCACCGCCGAACTGTACATGGCGATAGGCTGCCAGAAACACGCCAAAACCGAGAGTTACCGGGAATATCTGCACTATATCAACCGTGCTGATGAGCAGTTTATCGAGGCGCCGGGCATTCGCGGGATGGTGATGCTGGTCTTTACCCTGCCGGGGTTTGATCGGGTGTTTAAGGTGATTAAGGATAAATTCGCCCCGCAAAAAGAGATGACTGCCGCCCACGTGCGCGCCTGCTATCAGCTGGTGAAGGAGCACGATCGCGTCGGGCGCATGGCGGATACCCAGGAGTTTGAAAACTTCGTGCTCGACAAGCGGCAGATTGCGCCGGAACTGATGGCGCTGCTGTTGCAGGAAGCGCCAGGCAAGATTACCGATCTGGGCGACCGGATAGCCATCAGCCATCTCTATATCGAACGGCGGATGGTGCCGCTCAATATCTGGCTGGAGCAGGCGGAGGGGCAGGCGCTTCACGATGCCATCGAAGAGTATGGCAATGCTATCCGCCAGCTGGCGGCGGCCAACATCTTTCCGGGCGATATGCTGTTTAAAAACTTCGGCGTCACCCGACACGGGCGGGTGGTGTTCTACGATTACGATGAAATCTGCTACATGACGGAAGTGAATTTCCGCCAGATCCCGCCCCCGCGTTATCCGGAAGATGAGCTCGCCAGCGAGCCGTGGTATAGCGTCTCGCCGGGGGACGTTTTCCCGGAGGAGTTTCGGCACTGGCTCTGCGCCGACCCGCGCATCGGAGCGCTGTTTGAAGAGATGCATGCCGATCTGTTTCGCGCTGACTACTGGCGGAGCCTGCAGACGCGCATCCAGAACGGGCATGTGGAAGATGTGTATGCTTACCGGCGTAAGCAGCGGTTTAGCATCAGATTTGCGGTTTAACGCCGGGCATTGAAGACTTAACGAATCCCACCATACGCCAGCGTCACTTCCTTCGCCGCTTTGATCACCAGCGCCCCCAATTCGGTCACGCGATCGTCGGTCATTCGTGAAATCGGCCCGGAAATGGAGATGGCGGCAAAAGGCTCGCGGTGTTCGTCAAAAATACAGGCTGCCAGACAGCGCAGACCGAGGGCATGCTCTTCATCATCAAAGGAGTAACCGCGCTTGCGCGTCAGGGCTAAATCCTCTTTCAGATGCAGCGGGGAGACCAGCGTCGCGTGGGTATAAGCATGTAAGCCCTTGCGGTGCAGCAGCCCGGTGACCTGCTCTTCGCTGAGCTGGGACAAGAACGCTTTTCCTGCCCCGGAGGCGTGCATCGGTAGCTTGCCGCCAATCGGCGCAGACATGCGCATCAGCTGGGTGCACTGCACCTGGTCGATAATAATCGCCTGGTGATCGCTCTGGTCGAGCACCGCCAGGTTGACCGTCTCGCCGGAGTCTTCCATCAGCTTGCGCAGGATCGGGTGGACGATAGCGAGCAGGTTACGGCTCTGCAAAAAGCTGCTGCCGACGATAAACGAGTGGGCACCTACGGACCAGTGCCCCAGCTCGCCCACCTGACGGACAAAGCCCAGCTGCTGCATGGTGGTGAGCAGGCGATGGGTGGTGGAGTTCGGCAGACCTGCCTGCTGGGCCAGCTCGGTCAGCGCCACGCTGCTGTGTGACTCGGCTATCCACTCCAGCAGTTTAAGGCCCCGCGTCAGGGACTGGACTTGTCCGCCCGGCTGGGCGGTTGCGGCGGCAGGTTTTCTGCCGCGTTTAGCGGGAACGGTGGCAACCATGACAGGCTCCTTTTTCTGTATCGTGGAAATCATTTTCGTTTTATTTGGCTGTTTTGCAACCGCTATCCTTACTGATCGGAGGAGTTATAGTGAACATGTCTCATGTTACCGCGGTGTGACTTTTCCCCTTTGCAAGATTATGCCAGTATGGTCTGCTGGCCTTTTGGCCTGGTTGAGCGTTGTCGGGAGCAAGTGTGAGTAGCAAAGTAGATCAACTTCGTGCGCAGTTAAATGAACGCATTCTGGTACTGGATGGCGGTATGGGCACCATGATCCAGAGCTATCGTCTGAGTGAAGACGACTTTCGCGGCGAACGCTTCGCCGACTGGCCCTGCGATCTGAAAGGTAACAATGACCTGCTGGTGCTCAGCAAGCCAGAGATTATTGCCGCCATTCATTACGCCTATTTCGAGGCGGGTGCGGATATCGTTGAGACCAACACCTTCAACTCGACAACCATCGCCATGGCGGATTACCAGATGGAATCCTTGTCGGCGGAGATCAACTACGAGGCGGCCAAACTGGCGCGTGCCTGTGCCGACGAGTGGACGGCCCGTACGCCGGACAAACCGCGCTACGTGGCAGGCGTGCTTGGCCCAACCAACCGCACCGCCTCTATCTCGCCGGATGTGAACGATCCGGCGTTCCGTAATGTTACCTTTGACCAGCTGGTGGCCGCGTATCGCGAGTCGACCCGCGCGCTGGTGGAAGGTGGTTCCGATCTGATCATGATCGAGACAGTGTTCGATACCCTCAACGCCAAAGCGGCGATCTATGCGGTGAAAGAGGAGTTCGAGGCGCTGGGCGTGGATCTGCCGATCATGATCTCCGGCACCATCACCGATGCTTCTGGCCGTACCCTCTCCGGGCAGACCACCGAGGCGTTTTACAACTCCCTGCGCCACGCCGATGCCCTCAGCTTCGGCCTGAACTGTGCGCTGGGACCGGACGAACTGCGTCAGTATGTGCAGGAGCTGTCCCGCATCGCTGATTGCTACGTGACCGCCCACCCAAACGCTGGCCTGCCGAACGCCTTTGGTGAGTACGATCTCGACGCCGCGACGATGGCGGCGCAGATCCGCGAGTGGGCCGAATCCGGGTTCCTGAATATTGTCGGCGGCTGCTGCGGCACCACGCCGGAGCATATCGCCGCCATGAGCAATGCCGTGGCGGGGCTGCCTCCGCGTAAATTGCCCGAGCTGCCGGTTGCCTGCCGCCTTGCTGGCCTTGAACCGCTGAACATCGGCGATGAGAGCCTGTTTGTGAACGTCGGGGAACGTACCAACGTCACCGGCTCCGCGAAGTTCAAGCGCCTGATCAAAGAAGAGAAATACAGCGAAGCGCTGGACGTGGCCCGCCAGCAGGTTGAGAGCGGCGCGCAAATTATTGATATCAACATGGATGAGGGGATGCTCGACGCCGAAGCGGCGATGGTGCGTTTCCTCAACCTGATTGCCGGTGAGCCGGACATTGCCCGCGTGCCGATTATGATCGACTCCTCAAAATGGGAAGTGATCGAGAAAGGCCTGAAGTGCATCCAGGGCAAGGGCATCGTCAACTCCATCTCGATGAAAGAGGGGGTTGAGCCTTTTATCCATCACGCCAAACTGGTGCGCCGCTACGGTGCCGCCGTGGTGGTGATGGCCTTTGATGAAGTCGGCCAGGCCGATACCCGCGAGCGCAAAATTGAGATCTGCCGCCGCGCGTACCAGATCCTGACCGAAGAGGTCGGCTTCCCACCGGAAGACATCATCTTTGACCCGAATATCTTCGCCGTGGCGACCGGGATCGAAGAGCACAACAACTATGCCCAGGACTTTATCGGCGCCTGCGAAGACATCAAACGCGAGCTGCCGCACGCTCTGATCTCCGGCGGCGTCTCCAACGTCTCGTTCTCGTTCCGTGGCAACGACCCGGTGCGTGAGGCGATCCACGCGGTGTTCCTCTACTACGCCATCCGTAACGGGATGGACATGGGGATCGTCAACGCTGGTCAACTGGCGATTTATGACGACCTGCCGGCGGAGCTGCGCGACGGCGTTGAAGACGTGATCCTCAACCGCCGCGACGACGCCACCGAGCGCATGCTGGAACTGGCCGAAAAATATCGCGGCAGCAAAGCTGATGACAGCGCCAACGTGCAGCAGGCGGAGTGGCGTTCCTGGGACGTGAAAAAGCGTCTCGAATACTCGCTGGTAAAAGGCATCACCGAGTTTATCGAACTGGATACCGAAGAGGCCCGCCAGCAGGCCGCGCGTCCGATTGAGGTGATTGAAGGCCCGCTGATGGACGGCATGAACGTGGTGGGCGATCTGTTCGGTGAAGGCAAAATGTTCCTGCCGCAGGTGGTCAAATCCGCCCGCGTGATGAAGCAGGCAGTGGCTTACCTGGAACCTTACATCGAAGCCAGCAAAGAGAAAGGCTCCAGCAACGGCAAGATGGTGATCGCCACCGTGAAAGGCGACGTGCACGACATCGGCAAAAACATCGTCGGCGTGGTGCTGCAGTGTAATAACTACGAGATTATCGATCTGGGCGTGATGGTTCCGGCGGATAAAATCCTCAAGACCGCACGGGAAGTGAATGCTGACCTGATTGGCCTCTCGGGGCTGATCACCCCGTCGCTGGACGAGATGGTCAACGTGGCGAAAGAGATGGAGCGCCAGGGCTTTACCCTGCCGCTGCTGATTGGCGGCGCGACTACCTCGAAAGCGCACACTGCGGTGAAGATCGAGCAGAACTATAGCGGGCCGACGGTGTACGTACAGAACGCCTCGCGCACGGTGGGCGTGGTCTCGGCGCTGCTGTCGGCGACCCAGCGCGACGATTTTGTCGCCCGAACCCGCAAAGAGTACGAAACGGTGCGTATTCAACACGCGCGCAAAAAGCCGCGTACCCCGCCGGTAACCCTGGCGGCGGCACGGGATAACGACCTGGCCTTTGACTGGTCAAGCTACACGCCGCCGGTTGCCCATCGTCTGGGCGTGCAGGAGGTGATGGCCAGCATTGAGACGCTGCGCAACTACATCGACTGGACGCCATTCTTTATGACCTGGTCGCTGGCCGGAAAATACCCGCGCATCCTTGAAGATGAGGTGGTGGGTGAAGAGGCCCAGCGCCTGTTTAAAGATGCCAACGACCTGCTCGACCAGCTCAGCGCCGAGAAAACCCTCAATCCGCGCGGCGTGGTGGGGCTGTTCCCGGCGAACCGCGTGGGGGATGACATCGAAATCTATCGCGATGAGACCCGCACCCATGTGCTGACGGTCAGCCATCATCTGCGTCAGCAGACCGAGAAGGTCGGTTTCGCCAACTACTGTCTGGCCGATTTCGTTGCGCCGAAGCTGAGCGGCAAAGCGGACTACATCGGCGCCTTTGCCGTCACCGGTGGGCTCGAGGAGGACGCGCTGGCGGAGGCCTTTGAAGCGCAGCACGATGATTACAACAAAATCATGGTCAAAGCGATTGCCGACCGTCTGGCTGAGGCCTTTGCCGAATACCTGCATGAGCGGGTGCGTAAAGTGCACTGGGGCTATGCGCCGAACGAGAACCTCAGCAACGAGGAGCTGATCCGCGAGAACTACCAGGGCATTCGCCCGGCGCCAGGCTATCCGGCCTGCCCGGAACACACCGAGAAAGGCACCATCTGGCAGCTTCTGGATGTCGAAACCCATACCGGGATGAAACTCACCGAGTCCTTCGCCATGTGGCCGGGGGCGTCGGTCTCCGGCTGGTATTTCAGCCATCCTGACAGCAAGTATTACGCCGTGGCGCAGATCCAGCGCGATCAGGTGGAGGATTATGCCCTGCGTAAAGGGATGAGCGTTTCTGAAGTTGAGCGCTGGCTGGCCCCGAATCTGGGGTACGACGCAGATTAAGGTCACGTTTCCTTACAACAAACAGGGCACCTACAGGGTGCCCTGTCTCTTTATTACGTTTGACCCCTTATACTTAACGAAGGCTCCTTCGACATTGCCCGGTGGCGCTTGCGCTTACCGGGCCTACGAGTAGGCCGGATAAGGCGTAGCCGCCATCCGGCGATACAGCGCGTAACGAGCCTCAGGAAAACGTATAACGAAAAGGAGAACCTACATCCGTGCTGACTTTGCTACATCTGCTTTCTGCCGTGGCGTTGCTGGTCTGGGGCACGCACATTGTCCGTACCGGCGTGATGCGTGTTTTTGGTGCCCGTTTACGTACCGTCCTCAGCCGCAGCGTTGAGAAAAAGCCGCTCGCCTTCTGCGCCGGCATTGGCGTGACCGCGCTGGTGCAAAGCAGCAACGCCACCACTATGCTGGTCACCTCGTTTGTGGCTCAGGATCTGGTGGCGCTGACCCCTGCGCTGGTGATTGTCCTTGGCGCTGATGTCGGCACCGCCCTGATGGCGCGCGTGTTAACCTTCGATCTCTCCTGGCTGTCGCCGCTGCTGATCTTCATCGGCGTGATTTTCTTCCTTGGCCGCAAGCAGACCCGCGCCGGGCAGCTGGGACGGGTAGGGATCGGCCTGGGGCTGATCCTTCTGGCGCTGGAGCTGATCGTTCAGGCCGTCACCCCCATCACCCAGGCCAGCGGCGTGCAGGTTATCTTCGCCTCGCTGACCGGCGATATCCTGCTGGATGCACTGATTGGTGCGGTGTTTGCCCTGATCAGTTACTCCAGCCTGGCAGCAGTGCTGTTAACCGCCACACTCACCGCGGCGGGGATCATCTCCTTCCCAGTGGCCCTGTGTCTGGTGATTGGTGCCAACCTTGGCTCCGGCCTGCTGGCGGTACTCAACAACAGCGCCGCCAACGCCGCAGCCCGTCGCGTGGCGCTCGGCAGCCTGCTGTTTAAGCTGGTGGGTAGCCTGGTTATCCTGCCGTTTGTCTATCCGCTGGCAAACCTGATGGACAACCTGCCGCTGCCGAAATCGGAGCTGGTGATCTATTTCCACGTCTTCTACAACCTGGTGCGTTGTCTGGCGATGGTGCCTTTTGCCGGGGTGATGGCGCGCTTCTGTGAGCGGGTTATCCGCGATGAACCCGAGCTGGATGCACGCCTGAAACCAAAACATCTGGATACCTCGGTCCTGGACACTCCTGCGCTGGCGCTGGCCAATGCCGCTCGCGAAACGCTGCGCATGGGCGATGCGATGGAGCAGATGCTGGAGGGGCTGAAAAAGGTGATGCACGGCGAGCCGCGGGAAGAGAAAGATCTGCGTAAGGTCGCGGATGACATTAACGTGCTCTATACCGCCATCAAGCTCTATCTGGCGCGGATGCCAAAAGATGAGCTGGCGGAAGAGGAGTCCCGCCGCTGGGCGGAGATCATTGAGATGGCACTTAACCTTGAGCAGGCTTCCGATATCGTCGAGCGCATGGGGAGTGAAATCGCCGATAAATCGCTGGCGGCCCGTCGGGCGTTCTCTCTTGAAGGGCTCACCGAGCTGGATGCGTTACAAGAACAACTGCTCGCCAACCTGAAGCTGGCGATGTCGGTCTTCTTCTCCAGCGATCTGGCCAGCGCCCGTCGCCTGCGCCGCAACAAGCACCGTTTCCGCATCCTCAATCGTCGCTATTCCCACGCCCACGTTGACCGGCTGCACCAGCAGAACGTGCAAAGTATCGAGACCAGCTCCCTGCATATGGGGCTGCTGGGGGACATGAAACGTCTTAACTCCCTGTTCTGCGCGGTGGCGTACAGCGTGATGGAGCAGCCGGATGAAGATGATGGCCGGGATGTGTATTAATCAGCTGCGTTTTTAATGGCTAACCCAAGGCCCAATGCTTTCATCACTGCCAGGGTGGTTTTAAGTGTTGGGTTACCTTTCTCACTGAATGAGCGATAAAGCTGTTCGCGTGAAAGGCCAGTTTGTGCCGCAATCTGCGTCATGCCTTTGGCGCGGGCAACTACGCCAAGGGCTTGCGCAATATAGGCGGCATCACCCGTTTCCAACGCATCGGCCATAAATACGGCTATTTCCTCATCATTGATGAGCGCGCTGGCAGGATCGTAGTGAGTTAATTTATTCATCGCGATTGATCTCCTGATGGTCGAGCGATCTGGCGAGGATTTTAGCCATCTCTATATCTTTTTTTTGGCTGCTTTTATCGCCACCACAGAGCAGGATAATGAGGATATCCCCTCGCTGTTGATAGTAGAGCCGATAGCCAGGACCATACTGAATCCGAAGCTCGCTGATACCTTCACCAACAGGTTTCACATCACCCGATAAACCCTGTGACAGGCGAAAAAGCCGGGTCGCAATCAGCGTGTTTACACGTCTGTCCTTAATGCTATTTTGCCAGCGCCGAAAGACTTCTGTCTGGACAATCTCCTTCATCACACCTCCCTGTATTTTATAAACTACAATCCGTATTAACAAGTGGACGAGAAAAATTTGGAGGCGATGGCGGGCAAGTAAAGGGGGATATAGGCGATTCTGAATGCGTCTCGTATTTCTTGGTACTTAACTTTTTACCAGCCCAAACCTAAGGTATATTTCGCCTCTACAGGAGAAATTATGCTGCCAACTCAATCCACCCGATTAAACAAATACATTAGCGAGAGCGGGATCTGCTCGCGTCGCGAGGCTGACCGCTACATCGAACAGGGCAACGTGTTTATCAATGGTAAACGCGCCACCATCGGCGATCAGGTCGCCCCTGGCGACGTGGTCAAAGTGAATGGTCAACTGATCGAGCCCCGGGACGAAGAAGACCTGGTGTTTATCGCGCTGAATAAACCGGTTGGCATTGTCAGTACCACAGAAGATGGCGAGCGCGACAACATCGTCGATTTCGTCAACCACAGCAGCCGTATCTTCCCGATTGGCCGTCTGGATAAAGACTCCCAGGGGCTGATTTTCCTCACCAACCACGGCGATCTGGTGAATAAGATCCTGCGGGCCGGTAACGACCACGAAAAAGAGTACATCGTCACGGTCAACAAGCCGGTCACCGACGACTTTATTCGCGGGATGGGGGCGGGTGTGCCGATCCTCGGTACGGTGACGAAAAAGTGCAAAGTGAAGAAAGAGGCGCCGTTCGCGTTTCGTATCACCCTGGTTCAGGGCTTAAACCGCCAGATCCGCCGCATGTGCGAACATTTTGGTTTCGAAGTGACCAGGCTGGAGCGTACCCGCATCATGAACGTCAGCCTCTCCGGCATCCCGCTGGGCGAGTGGCGCGATCTGACCGGAGATGAACTGATTGAGCTGTTTAAGCTGATCGAGAATTCGTCCTCAGAAGCGAAGCCGAAAGCGAAGGCAAAACCGAAAACGCAGAGCATCAAGCGCCCGGTGGTTAAAGCCCCGCAGGGGGAAGAGAAAAGCAAAGCCAAACCGGCCGGGAACGGAAAACGCTTTACCCAGCCAGGGCGCAAAAAGAAAGGGCGCTAATCAGCGCCTTCCACGGGTTGGAGTACTGGCCGACCAGGAAAACGTGGCCTCTTTATCCACTTTATAAGCCTGCTCTTTTTTAAGTTTGCGGGCTTTTTTGGCTTCTACATCACGCTGAGCCATCAGTTTATCGATGTACTCTTTTTTAACGTGATTGGTTTCGGCGTTGGTCAGCAGTCGGCCATGGGCGATACGGGCGCGATCGAGCAGGGTTTTCAGTTCGCGCTGCTCGCTTTCCGTCATCTCTTTCTGGGTCAATCTCGGTGTGGACATACCTGAAGCCTCCTGTGGACGAGGCTTCAGTGTAAAGCATGCCTTCGCTGTCGCGAAGCTGAATTAACTTTCCTTCACCACATCGCGTTTCTTTTGGTCATCGATCGGCTTACCCGACCAGTAACCCGCCAGCAGCGAGCCGGACAGGTTATGCCATACCGAGAACAGCGCGCCAGGCAGTGCCGCCAGCGGCGAAAAGTAGATTTTGCCGAGTGCCGCGGCCAGGCCGGAGTTCTGCATCCCCACCTCAATCGCCAGCGTGCGGCAGGTGGATTCGTCAAAGCCGAACAGCTTCCCGCCCCAGTAACCGCCCAGCAGGCCGATAGTGTTGTGCAGCACCACGGCGATAATCACCACAAAACCAACCGAGGCGATATGCGCCGCAGAGCCGGCCACCACGGCGCTGATGATCGCCAGAATGCACAGCATCGAAAATGCCGGCAGGTACGGCTCCACGGCCTTCACCAGCCGCGGGAACAGGTGGTGGATAATCAGCCCCAGCGCAATCGGGATCACCACGATTTGCAGAATGCTCAACAGCATCCCCATCACATCCACCTGGATGTGGGCATCCACGTACAGACGCGTCAGCAGCGGGGTGGCAATAACGCCCACCAGCGTGGAGACAGAGGAGATGGTCACCGACAGCGCCACATCACCTTTCGCCAGATAAATCATAACGTTGGAGGCCGTCCCGCTGGCGACGCTACCCACCAGCACCATCCCGGCGGAAAGATCCGGCGGCATCTTAAAGGCAATAGCCAGCAACCAGGCCGCCAGCGGCATCACCAGGTAGTGCAGGAAAATCCCCGCCGCGACCGGTGCCGGGCGTGACAGCACGCGTTTAAAATCGTCGATTTTCAGGTGCACACCCATGCCGAACATAATCAGCATCAGCAGCGTGGTGACCCACGGGCCGATAGGGGTAAAAGTGGTTGGGGTGTAATAAGCTAATACAGAGAGCAGCAGCGCCCATAACGGGAACAGCCGGGTGATGGCGGATAACATACGGATTCCTTGCGATTGTGTTGTGTCATGTAGTTATAAAAAAAGCCGGGATCGAGCCCGGCTTACAATATTGTTTATCGTGCTAATGATTTTTGTTCAATCAAAAAATATTCATGATCCCAGCGCACAAGCGCAACGTGAGGAGTAGCCCAATGAAAGGTCATGATTTTCAAATGTTGACGGCGCCTCACAGTGCCCCGGTAAAAATGTGGACGCATGGGGTGCCCGTTGAGCCAGAGGCGCGCGAGCAGTTGCTGAATACGGCGAAGATGCCGTTTATTTTCAAACATCTCGCGGTGATGCCGGATGTGCATCTCGGGAAAGGCTCCACCATTGGCAGTGTAATCCCGACGAAAGGAGCCATTATTCCGGCAGCGGTGGGGGTGGATATTGGCTGCGGGATGATTGCCGTACGGACCTCACTGCTGGCGGGCGATCTGCCGGATAACCTTCACGGGCTGCGCAGCGCTATTGAACAGGCGGTGCCACACGGGCGCACCAACACCCGCTCCCGTCGCGACAAAGGGGCGTGGGAAAAGACGCCGGATGAAGTGGATAATCACTGGCGTCATCTGGCGCCGCGCTTCAAACGGCTGACGGATAAGTATCCGCAGTTGTTGAAAACCAATAACCATCAGCATCTGGGGACGCTCGGCACCGGGAATCACTTTATTGAGATCTGCCTGGACGAGCAGGAACGGGTGTGGGTGATGCTGCACAGCGGCTCGCGTGGCGTGGGCAATGCGATCGGCAACGTGTTTATCGCCCTGGCGCAGAAAGATATGCAGCAGCACATTGCCAACCTGCCGGACAGGAACCTGGCCTATTTCCAGGAGGGGAGCCGGCACTATAACGACTACATCGAAGCCGTGGAGTGGGCGCAGGATTTTGCCCGCCATAACCGTGAGGTGATGATGTCGCGGGTGCTGGCCGCGCTGTCGCGCAGTGTGCCCAAGCCTTTCCTGACCCAGCAGGAGGCGGTGAATTGCCATCACAACTATGTGCAGAAAGAGCGGCATTTTGGCGAGGATATCCTGGTGACGCGCAAAGGGGCGGTGTCGGCGCAGAAGGGCGAGATGGGGATCATCCCCGGCTCGATGGGGGCGAAGAGCTTTATTGTGCGCGGTCTGGGCAATGAAGAGAGCTTCTGCTCCTGCAGCCACGGCGCAGGGCGGGTGATGAGCCGTACGGCGGCCAAAAAACGCTTCACCGTGGCCGATCAGATCCGCGCCACGGCACATGTCGAGTGCAGAAAAGACAGCGAGGTTATCGACGAGATCCCGATGGCCTATAAAGACATCGATGCGGTCATGGCGGCGCAGTCGTCGCTGGTCGAAATCGTCCATACGTTGCGCCAGGTGGTATGTGTAAAAGGATAAAAAAATGGCCCGGTTGCCCGGGCCATTTCCTGTTACTCAAACAAGTTGTGATGCAGTTTCTGCACGACCTGCTCGGCTTCATGGCCGGGTACCAGGAAGCACAGGTTGTAGCTGGATGCGCCGTAGCAAATCATGCGGATGTTAAACGGATCCAGCACGCCAAACACCTCTTTGCCCACGCCGCTGGCGCGGGACAGCTCGTTACCGATGATCGCCACCAGGGCGAGATCTTCTTCCACCTCGACGCGGCACAGTTCCGACAGCTCCATCAGCAGGGACTGGGTCAGCAGGGTATCGCCGGTAGAGGTTGAGCCGGTAGTATCCAGGGTCAGGGCGATGTTCACTTCTGAGGTGGTTACCAGATCCACCGAGATGCTGTGGCGCGCCAGAATGCTAAACACCTCCGCCAGGAAGCCGCGGGAGTGCAGCATGCTCAGGCTGTGCAGGGTCAGCAGGGTCTGTTTGCGACGCAGGGCAATGGCGCGGAACAGCGGCGGGTTTTCGGTGGTGTTGCACACGATAGTGCCGCCGGCTTTCGGATCCTTGCTGGAGCCGACGAATACCGGGATATTGCTGCGTACTGCAGGCATCAGCGTCGCCGGGTGCAGTACTTTCGCGCCAAAGGTCGCCATCTCAGCGGCCTCTTCAAAGGCGATCACATCAATACGTTTTGCCGCAGGCACCACGCGTGGGTCGGTGGTGTAGATCCCCGGTACGTCCGTCCAGATATCGACGCGGGAGGCCTGCAGGGCTTCACCCAGCAGAGCTGCGGTGTAGTCGCTGCCGCCACGGCCCAGCGTGGTGGTACGGCCTTTGGCTTCGCTGCCGATAAAGCCCTGGGTGATGACAAT
Organism: Leclercia tamurae; assembly: GCF_025566055.1. GTDB lineage: Bacteria > Pseudomonadota > Gammaproteobacteria > Enterobacterales > Enterobacteriaceae > Enterobacter > Enterobacter tamurae. Next base: position 12,552 of record NZ_JAMHKS010000056.1, on the reverse strand, counting down.
CCCTTCTGCCAGACGCGGTGCCAGCTGTTGGGTGGTCAGTTCGGCAATGGCGGTAACGTCCGGCTCGGCGCGACCAAAGCGGTCGCTGGTGCGCAGTACTTTACGCACGTCAAACCACTGCGACTGAACGTTACGCTCGCGCAGCACTTCAACAAACAGCAGGGTCGACATCAGCTCACCGTGGCTGACCAGCTCGTCGGTCAGGGCGGTGGAGGTCGCCAGCGAGGCCGCTTCCGCCAGGGTGATGATATTTTCCAGCAGGCGCTCAATTTCTTCGCTGATGACGCTCGGATTGCGCAGACGGCCAAGAATATCGAACTGAATTTTGTGCAGCGCTGCGAGCTTCGCCTGGCGCTCGCTCGCTTCCAGCCCTTCAGCAAGGGCGACCAGCAGATTGGTGACGCCAGCCGAAGCGGACAACACCACCAGGCGGGTATCAGGATCGGCCAGCACCACATCGGCGCTGCGGTTCATGGCATCAAAATCGGCCACGCTGGTACCGCCAAATTTGGCGACAACAAAACTCGTCATAACAACCTCGTGTCAGGGAAGGAAAAAAGCGACCATGGCACAAGGACAAAATAGTTTTATCGGTGCAGGCGCAAATACCGTGTGTATAAATAAAATGTGCAGGGGATCCTGTCAACGCCGGGATTATGCGGATTTTTCATGCTGCCTTCCATATGAGAAACAGGACTTATAACAGCTATACTTTTGGAGCTTTTGCGCCGCACTTGATACAGGCCAGGCCAATGGCATAAAAACCATCACAATTTTTAGCGACAGAGGCTACAATCGACCGAGGTCACAATTCTCAATTCAGAAGAGTATTGCTATGAAAAATATCAATCCAACGCAGACTTCAGCCTGGCAGGCATTACAGAAACACTTTGATGAAATGAAAGAGGTCACCATCGCGGAGCTGTTCGCGAAAGACGCCGATCGTTTCAGCAAGTTCTCCGCGACCTTCGACGATCAGATGCTGGTAGATTTTTCCAAAAACCGCATCACTGAAGAGACGCTGGCAAAACTGCAGGATCTGGCGAAAGAGACCGATCTGAGCGGTGCCATCAAGTCCATGTTCTCCGGTGAGAAGATCAACCGCACCGAAGACCGCGCTGTGCTGCACGTGGCCCTGCGTAACCGTAGCAATACGCCGATTATCGTTGACGGCAAAGATGTGATGCCGGAAGTGAACGCGGTGCTGGAAAAGATGAAGACCTTCTCTGAAGCGATCATCTCCGGTCAGTGGAAAGGCTATACCGGCCAGGCGATCACGGACGTGGTGAACATCGGTATCGGCGGTTCCGACCTCGGCCCGTTCATGGTGACCGAAGCGCTGCGTCCGTACAAAAACCACCTCAACATGCACTTTGTCTCTAACGTCGATGGTACCCACATCGCCGAAGTGCTGAAAAAGGTGAATCCGGAAACCACTCTGTTCCTGGTAGCGTCCAAAACCTTCACCACCCAGGAAACGATGACCAACGCCCACAGCGCGCGCGACTGGTTCCTGGAAACCGCCGGTGACCAGCAGCACGTAGCGAAACACTTCGCGGCGCTCTCCACCAACGCCAAAGCGGTAGGCGAGTTCGGCATCGACACCGCCAACATGTTTGAATTCTGGGACTGGGTGGGCGGCCGTTACTCCCTGTGGTCAGCCATCGGTCTGTCGATCATCCTCTCCGTGGGCTACGACAACTTTGTTGAGCTGCTCTCCGGCGCGCATGCGATGGATAACCACTTCGCCACCACCCCAGCAGAGAAAAACCTGCCGGTTCTGCTGGCGCTGATCGGCATCTGGTACAACAACTTCTTTGGTGCCGAAACCGAAGCGATCCTGCCGTACGATCAGTATATGCATCGCTTTGCGGCCTACTTCCAGCAGGGCAACATGGAATCCAACGGTAAATACGTTGACCGTAACGGCAACGCCGTGGATTACCAGACCGGTCCAATCATCTGGGGCGAGCCAGGCACCAACGGCCAGCATGCGTTCTATCAGCTGATCCACCAGGGCACCAAAATGGTTCCGTGCGACTTTATCGCGCCGGCCATCACCCATAACCCGCTGTCTGACCACCATCCGAAGCTACTGTCGAACTTCTTCGCGCAAACTGAAGCGCTGGCGTTCGGTAAAGCGCGTGATGTGGTTGAGCAGGAGTATCGCGATCAGGGTAAAGATCCGGCGACCCTGGACCACGTGGTGCCGTTCAAAGTGTTCGAAGGCAACCGTCCGACCAACTCCATCCTGCTGCGTGAGATCACCCCGTTCAGCCTGGGCGCGCTGATTGCCCTGTATGAGCACAAAATCTTCACCCAGGGTGCGATCCTGAACATCTTCACCTTTGACCAGTGGGGCGTAGAGCTGGGCAAACAGCTGGCAAACCGCATTCTGCCAGAGCTGGGTGATAGCCAGGATATCAACAGCCACGATAGCTCCACCAACGGTCTGATTAACCGTTATAAAGCCTGGCGTGCATAAGTAAGTCTGCTGCGGTCTGTGTGCCCGGTGGCGCTACGCTTACCGGGCCTACAAAACCCCGTAGGCCGCGCAAACGGGGTGCCGCCCGGCAGATCTGCACAAAACATAAACAAAAAATATAGATCCCCGTCACATTTTTGCGTTATACAGGAACCTCGCCCCGGAGAATGAGGTGCTGTATGACATCCCTGACTCGCCCCCGCGTTGAGTTCATCTCAACCATTCTGCAGACCGTGCTGAACCTGGGTCTGCTGAGCCTTGGCCTGATCCTGGTGGTCTTCCTCGGTAAAGAGACGGTACATCTGGCTGATGTGCTTTTTGCCCCTGAGCAAACCAGCAAATACGAGCTGGTTGAAGGGCTGGTGGTTTACTTTCTCTACTTCGAATTTATCGCCCTGATCGTGAAGTACTTTCAGTCTGGCTTTCACTTCCCGCTGCGCTACTTTGTCTACATTGGTATCACCGCGATTGTGCGACTAATTATCGTCGATCATAAATCGCCCCTCGACGTGCTGATCTACTCGGCGGCTATCCTGCTGCTGGTGGTCACACTCTGGCTGTGCAACTCGAAGCGACTGAAACGGGAATAAAAAAGGGCGGCCCGAGGGCCGCCGAAAACAGTCACAAGTTGGATTATTACATCAAGGCAAAGTTGAGGGTTGCAGTGGCATAACGATGAAACTTACCCTTTCACGCCCCCCGCGGTCAGGCCGTTCACCAGCCAGCGCTGAGCCAGCAGGAACACGACGGTGATCGGGATAGCGGAAAGTACGGCGGCTGCGGCAAAGTCGCCCCACAGGTAGTTTTGTGGGTTGAGATATTGCTGCATCCCTACCGCCAGGGTGTAGCTGTTCACATCACGCAGCAGCAGTGACGCGACCGGCACTTCAGTGATGGCGGCGATAAACGACAGAATAAAGACCACCGCCAGAATCGGCACGGAGAGCGGCAGCAACACCAGGCGGAACGCCTGCCATGGGGTGGCGCCATCCAGCGCGGCCGCTTCTTCCAGCGAGTTGTCGATGGTTTCGAAATAGCCTTTGATGGTCCAGACGTGCAGCGCAATCCCGCCGAGATAGGCGAAGATCACCCCACCGTGGGTATTCAGACCGATAAACGGCACGTACTGGCCGAGGCGATCAAACAAGGCGTACAAGGCCACCAGCGACAGTACCGCCGGGAACATCTGGAAAATCAGCATCCCTTTCAGCAGCGTCGCTTTCCCTTTAAAGCGCATACGGGCAAAAGCGTAGGCGCAGGTGGTGGAGAGGGTCACGATACCGATCGCGGTGATGGTAGCGACTTTAATCGAGTTCCACAGCCACAGCAGAACCGGGAACGGCGGCGGCGTGACGCGGCCATCGGCGTGTTCCACGCTGAAGCCCAGCGCCAGCTTCCAGTGCTCCCAGGAGATTTGCTCCGGGATCAGGCTCCCGGTGGCGAAGTTACCCGAACGCAGGGAGATGGCGATGACCATCAGCAGCGGGAACATGATCGCCGCGATAAAAATCAGCAGGCCTAAGTGCGTGGCGAAGAGGCGCAGCTTCTGAGATTTGGGTTGGACCATAGACATATTCTGTGCCCTCCTTAGTCGAATTTCATGCGTGTGGCTTTCAGGTTTACCACCGCCAGCGCGCCTACCAGCAGGAAGATCAGGGTGGCAATCGCCGCCGCCAGACCAAAGTCCTGACCACCGCCGCCTTCGAAGGCGATACGGTAGGTATAGCTCACGAGCAGGTCGGTATAACCGGCTGGCGTGGTGGTGCCGAGGCGGTCCGGGCCACCGTTGGTTAACAGCTGAATCAGCACGAAGTTGTTAAAGTTAAAGGCGAAGCTGGCGATCATCAGCGGCGTCAGCGGCTTGATCAGCAGCGGGAGCGTAATCTTAAAGAAGTTCTGGAACGGGGTCGCACCGTCCATCGCCGAGGCTTCGTACAGGTCGTCCGGGATCGCCTTCAGCAGCCCCATGCACAGGATCATCATGTACGGATAACCGAGCCAGGTGTTGACGATAACGATCATGGTGCGGGCGGTGGTCGGGTCACTGAACCAGGCCGGCTTGATGCCAAACAGCCCGCTCAGCATCATGTTGATTTCACCAAAGCTCTGGTTGAACAGACCCTTGAAAATCAGAATCGAGATGAACGACGGCACGGCATACGGCAGGATCAGCAGGACGCGGTAAATCGCTTTCCCTTTTAACGCTTCCCACTGCACCAGGCAGGCCAGCACCATCCCAACGGCCACGGTCAGGATCACGGTCAGTACCGAGAAGACCACCGTCCAGACAAAGATAGCGAAGAACGGCTTCTGGATGCCTTCGTCGGTAAAGACGCGGGTAAAGTTATCCCAGCCGATGGTCACGGTATAGCCCGGGCTGAGTTTATCGTCGCCCCAGTTGCCGTCGGCATTCACAGACTGGTAAAAGCCAATCTCGTTGTTCGGGCGGTACTTCACGCCGGTCTGGTTGTTGGTGAGCGTGCTGTCATCGCCCAGCGTGTAGAGCGGGCGGGTGCCGGAGAACTGGCGCAGCGAGCTCATGATCACTTTGCTTTCGTCCGGCAGCTCGGCGGTAATCTGGGTCAGCGCCTGACGGTTCTGGGTGATAACGCGCAGGTTAGCGCGTTCCCCTTCCGGCAACGCATCCGCTTCTTTCAGGGCCAGTTTCTGCTCGCCGCCAAATTTGAAGGCGTCGGAAACGTAGTATTTGCCCGCGGCATCGTCGGTGAGGGCCAGCTTCCACTCGTCACCGGCCGGGTAGAGGCCAAAGTTAAAGGTCTTACCGGCCTGATAAGAACGGTCCATCAGCACCTGCTGGGCGCGCTCTTGCGCGAGCTGGTTGGTGCTGCTGTAGTTGGTGAAGGCAATGGCGATGGTGCAGATCAGCGGAAACAGGACAAACAGTCCCATCCCGGCCACGCCTGGATAGACATAACGCCAGGCGTAGGCTTTACGATTGGCGAAAATATAGAGGCCGACCGCGCTTAGGATCAGCGTCATGGCGGCAAACAGGTACTCCCCCTGGGCGTACATTACAACGATAAGGTAACCCACCAGCAAGCCCAGCAGACCAATCACTGACCATTTCAGCGTGTCGCTTTGCCACCAGTGTTTCTTTTTAACGACATCCATGGGGATCTTCCTCTACAACAAATTCTGTTCTCCCTCTCCCTAAAAGGGAGAGGGGATAACGGCATTACTTGGTAATACGACCCTGAGCATCTTTCAGCGCGGCATCCACAGTCTGACGACCGCTGGCAGCGTTAATCACCGCAGTACGGGTGGCATACCAGAAGGCAGCCATCTGTGGGATGTTCGGCATGATTTCGCCTTTCTCGGCGTTGCTCATGGTGGCGGCGATGCGTGGATCTTTCGCCAGCGTTTCCTGGAAGGATTTCAGCGCCACGGCACCCAACGGTTTGTCCTTGTTCACTTCTTCCAGACCCTGATCGGTCAGCAGGTAGTTTTCGAGGAACTCTTTCGCCAGCTCTTTGTTCGGACTAGCGGCGTTGATACCGGCGCTCAGCACGCCAACAAACGGTTTAGACGGCTTGCCATTGAAGGTTGGCAGCACCGCCACGCCGTAGTTGATCTTGCTCTTGTCGATGTTGGACCACGCCCACGGACCGTTGATGGTCATCGCGGTTTCGCCCTTGTTGAAGGCCGCTTCAGCGATGGAGTAATCGGTATCCGCGTTCATCTGCTTGTTCTTGATCAGGTCAACCAGGAAGGTCAGACCCGCTTTCGCCCCTGCGTTGTCCACGCCGACGTCTTTCACGTCGTATTTGCCGTCAGCAAATTTGAACGCGTAACCGCCATCGGCAGCAATCAGCGGCCAGGTGAAGTACGGCTCTTGCAGGTTGAACATCAGCGCGCTCTTACCTTTCGCCTTCAGCTCTTTATCCAGAGCCGGGATCTCTTCCCAGGTTTTCGGCGGGTTCGGTACGAGGTCTTTGTTGTAAATCAGGGAGAGGGATTCAACCGCGACCGGGTAAGCGATCAGCTTGCCGTTGTAACGTACGGCATCCCAGGTGAACGGGAACAGTTTGTCCTGGAAGGCTTTATCCGGGGAGACTTCCGCCAGCAGGCCAGACTGTGCGTAGCCGCCGAAACGGTCATGCGCCCAGAAGATGATGTCCGGGCCGTCGCCGGTCGCCGCAACCTGCGGGAATTTCTCTTCCAGCTTGTCCGGGTGTTCAACGGTAACTTTGATGCCGGTGTCTTTCTCGAATTTTTTACCCACTTCGGCCAGGCCGTTGTAGCCTTTGTCGCCGTTAATCCAGATTACCAGCTTACCTTCTTCAATTTTGGCGAGCGCCGGAGCGGAGATCATCATTGCTGCAAGGGCGGACAATGCGAAAACGCGTGCGCCAGTCTTGATATTCATATCTGCCATCCTTTTTGGTGATGTGCTGTGGATACATGAGGTGGTTCAACGTCGCTCAGTCTCCTTATTTGACATCCTCTTTCCATCCTCCTGTCCCCTACGCCCCACCCCCGCTTTATGTGATCTGCGTTGCATAAATTTAAGTTATGTGTCCCAGCGCACATAAAAGTACGGTGAATTTTGCCAGTGACATCACGAATTTAGCCTCAGCCCCCCGGTCGCGCTGGCGGAGTCCTCTCTCTCATCCTCCCGCCTCCTCCCCCATAAAAAAGGCTGGGGGTGGAGGATTTGCGACGCCGCGTGATACCCCATAGTGAACTTATCTTGAATGTTTCTGTCGGCGACAGGTTGTAACGAAGGGAGTAGGGCATGGCGAGCGTAGAACTGCGTAACGTAACGAAAGCCTGGGGTGACGTGGTGGTGTCAAAAGATATCAACCTCGATATCCAGGAAGGCGAATTCGTGGTTTTTGTTGGCCCGTCAGGCTGCGGTAAATCGACGCTGCTGCGCATGATTGCCGGTCTGGAAACCATCACCAGCGGTGATTTGATGATTGGCGATACCCGGATGAACGATATCCCACCTGCGGAACGTGGCGTCGGGATGGTCTTCCAGTCCTATGCGCTCTATCCCCATCTCTCCGTTGCCGAGAACATGTCGTTTGGCCTGAAGCTGGCCGGCGCCAAAAAAGAGGTCATCAACCAGCGCGTAACTCAGGTCGCCGAAGTGCTCCAGCTGGCGCACCTGCTGGAGCGTAAGCCAAAGGCACTCTCCGGTGGTCAGCGTCAGCGTGTGGCGATTGGCCGTACGCTGGTGGCGGAACCGCGCGTGTTCCTGCTCGATGAGCCGCTGTCGAACCTCGACGCCGCACTGCGCGTGCAGATGCGTATTGAAATCTCCCGCCTGCACAAGCGTCTGGGCCGCACCATGATTTACGTCACCCACGATCAGGTCGAAGCGATGACCCTGGCCGACAAGATTGTGGTGCTGGATGCCGGCCGCGTGGCACAGGTGGGCAAACCGCTGGAACTCTATCACTACCCGGCAGACCGCTTTGTTGCGGGCTTTATTGGCTCGCCAAAGATGAACTTCCTGCCGGTCAAAGTCACCGCCACCGCCATTGAACAGGTTCAGGTTGAACTGCCGAACCGCCAGCAGGTGTGGTTACCGGTAGACAGCGCAAACGTCAATGTCGGGGCAAACATGTCCCTCGGGATCCGTCCTGAGCACCTGCTGCCGAGTCACATCGCGGATGTGACGCTTGAAGGCGAGGTTCAGGTGGTTGAGCAACTTGGTCACGAAACACAGATTCATATCCAGATCCCCGCCATTCGTCAGAACCTGGTGTACCGCCAGAATGACGTGGTGTTGGTAAAAGAGGGTGCAACATTCGCTATCGGCTTGCCGCCAGAGCGCTGTCATCTCTTCCGGGAAGATGGCACTGCATGTCGTCGGCTGCATCAGGAGCCCGGCGTTTAAGCAATCCCAATAATAAGCACGAAACCATCAGGTGAAGTGTTCAAAGAAAAGCAATGATCTCAGGAGATAGAACAATGATTACTCTGCGCAAAGTCCCTCTGGCGGTCGCCATTGCGGCAGGCATCCTGTCTGCCCAGGCCGGCGCTGTAGACTTTAAAGGTTATGCTCGTTCTGGCATTGGCTGGACCGGGAGTGGTGGCGAACAGCAGTGTTTCCAGGCAACAGGTGCACAAAGTAAATACCGTCTTGGTAACGAATGTGAAACCTATGCTGAGATTAAACTTGGCCAGGAAGTGTGGAAAGAGGGCGACAAGAGCTTCTACTTCGACACCAACGTAGCCTACTCTGTTTCACAGCAGAATGACTGGGAAGCAACCAGCCCGGCCTTCCGTGAAGCAAACGTGCAGGGTAAAAACCTGATTGAATGGCTGCCAGGCTCCACCATTTGGGCCGGTAAGCGTTTCTATCAGCGTCATGACGTTCACATGATCGACTTCTACTACTGGGATATCTCTGGTCCTGGTGCGGGTATCGAAAACATCGATCTGGGCTTCGGTAAACTCTCTCTGGCAGCGACCCGTTCTTCTGAATCCGGCGGCTCTTCTGCATTCGCCGATTTCGATGTGAATGGCGACCGTATTTATGACAATATCGTGCCGAACGATGTCTTCGACGTGCGTTTAGCCGGTATGGAAATCAACCCAGGCGGTACCCTGGAGCTGGGCGTTGACTACGGTCACACCAACATTCCAGACGACTACTACCTGCAGCCTGGCGCCTCTAAAGATGGCTGGATGTTCACCGCTGAACATACCCAGAGCATGCTGAAAGGCTTCAACAAATTCGTAGTTCAGTACGCTACCGATTCCATGACCTCCAACGGGAAAGGTATTCCGCAGGGTGCGAGCCTGAACAACAACGGTTCTCTGATCCGCGTTCTCGACCACGGGGCCATCACCCTGGCTGACCAGTGGGATCTGATGTACGTCGGTATGTACCAGAATATCGACCGCGACAACAATAACGGTACCGAGTGGTGGACCGTCGGCGTTCGTCCAATGTTCAAATGGACGCCAATCATGTCCACCCTGCTGGAAGTCGGTTACGACAACGTCAAATCTCAGAAAACTGACGACACCAACAGCCAGTACAAAATCACCCTGGCACAACAGTGGCAGGCAGGCGACAGCATCTGGTCCCGTCCGGCTATCCGTGTCTTCGCAACCTACGCCAAGTGGGATGAGAAATGGGGTTACGCTAACAATGGCGATACCGGCTACACCTCTGGCGTAGCGTATAACGACACCTCCGCGAAAACCTTCAGCCGCGGGGACAACGATGAGTGGACCTTCGGTGCCCAGATGGAAATCTGGTGGTAAGACGTAGTCTCTAATGTATTGACCTAAAAGAGGGGCGCAAGCCCCTCTCTTCATAGAGTGCTGCGCGCTATTGCCTGGCCACCGCAGTGCTTATGCTATCTGAGGTAATAACAATGAAAATGAAGAAAAGTCTCGTCGCGCTGTGCCTCTCTGCAGGGTTGCTGGCAAGTGCTCCCGCCATCACTCTGGCGAACGTCAATTTTGTTCCGCAAAACACCAGTGCCGCGCCTGCTGTACCGGCAGCCGCGCTGCAACAGTTAGTCTGGACGCCTGTCGACCAGTCTAAAACCCAGACCACCCAGCTCTCTACCGGCGGTCAGTCGCTGAATGTGCCGGGGATCGCCGGCCCGGTGGCGGCCTACAGCGTGCCTGCCAATATCGGTGAAATCACCCTCACGCTGACCAGTATTGTCAATAAACAAACCAGCGTATTTGCCCCGAACGTGCTGATTCTGGATCAGAACCTGACGCCATCGGCCTACTTCCCGAGCGAATACTTCACCTACCAGGAGCCGGGCGTGATGAGCGCTGACCGTCTGGAAGGGGTCATGCGCCTGACGCCTGCGCTGGGTCAGCAAAAACTCTATGTGTTGGTGTTTACTACCGATAAAGACCTGCAGCACACCACCAAACTCCTTAACCCGGCAAAAGCCTATGCCAAAGGCACCGGCAACGCCGTACCGGATATTCCGGACCCGCTTGCCCGCCACGTTACCGAGGGTGAGCTGAAGCTGAAAGTCTCGACCAACAACGCCTCCAGCGTGCTGGTCGGCCCGCTGTTTGGCTCTTCCGGCCCGGGCCCGGTCACGGTGGGTAACACCGCAGCACCAGCCCCGGTCTATGCCGCGCCAGTCGCTACTCCGGCTACCGCTGCTGCCCCGGTCGCCGCGAAGAAGAGCGAGCCGGTGCTTAACGACACCGAAACCTACTTCAATCAGGCGATTAAACAGGCAGTTGCTAAAGGCGACGTCGACAAGGCGCTGAAACTCCTTGATGAAGCCGAGCGTTTAGGCTCGACCACTGCCCGTTCCACCTTTATCAGCAGTGTAAAAGGCAAGGGGTGACCGTCTCCCCACAGTGCTGATTTTGTCAGTAGTTTGGTGCGCCCTTACGGGCGCACTTTTTTTGCACGCTCTGCCGCTGTTGCATCACTGTTGCGATAATGTTCGCTAGTTCACGTTTGCCCGCCCCCATTCCGCGTTTCTGCGATACAATAGCTTCACGTTATGTATCGGAGAGTCTGGCATGTCACACCCCGCGCTAACGCAACTGCGCGCGCTGCGTTATTTTGACGAAATCCCTGCGCTGGAACCGGAGCAGCTCGACTGGCTGCTGCTGGAAGATTCCATGACCAAACGTTTTGAGCAGCAGGGCAAAAACGTCACCGTGACCCTTATTCAGGAAGGATTCGTCACGCCTGACGCGGTAGCGGATGAATTGCCGTTGCTGCCGAAAGAGGCCCGTTACTGGCTGCGGGAGATCCTGCTCTGCGCCGACGGCGAGCCGTGGCTGGCCGGGCGCACCGTGGTGCCGGAATCGACTCTTACCGGGCCGGAGCTGGCGCTGCAGCAGATGGGCAAAACCCCGCTGGGACGTTATCTGTTCACCTCCTCCGAGCTTACTCGTGATTTTATTGAGATTGGTCGCGATGCCGGGCTATTGGGACGCCGTTCCCGCCTGCGCCTGAGTGGTAAACCCTTGATGCTGACCGAGCTGTTTTTACCGGCGTCGCCGTTGTACTAAGAGGAAGATAAAAATGGAGTGGAGTCTGACGCAGAACAAGCTGCTGGCGTACCACCGCCTGATGCGAACCGACAAGCCGATCGGGGCGCTGCTGCTGCTGTGGCCGACGCTGTGGGCGCTGTGGGTGGCGACCCCTGGGCTGCCGCCGCTGTGGATCCTGGCGGTATTTGTGGCGGGCGTCTGGTTGATGCGCGCGGCAGGATGCGTGGTGAACGACTATGCCGACCGTAAGTTTGATGGCCATGTAAAACGCACCGCCATGCGTCCGCTGCCGAGCGGCGATGTCACCGAGAAAGAGGCGCGCACGCTGTTTGTGGTGCTGGTCCTGCTGTCGTTCCTGCTGGTGTTAACCCTGAATACCATGACCATCCTGCTCTCCGTGGCAGCACTGGCTCTGGCCTGGGTCTACCCGTTTATGAAGCGCTACACCCATCTGCCGCAGGTGGTGCTGGGCGCCGCTTTTGGCTGGTCGATCCCGATGGCGTTTGCCGCCGTCAGCGAGAGCGTACCCTTGAGCTGCTGGCTGATGTTCCTGGCCAACATCCTCTGGGCGGTGGCCTACGATACGCAATACGCGATGGTCGATCGGGACGATGATCTGAAAATCGGCATCAAATCTACTGCCATTCTGTTTGGTCGGCAGGACAAGCTGATCATCGGGATTTTGCAGGTGGCCGTGCTGGGACTGATGGTGGCGATTGGTTACCTGAACCAGCTGAGCGGGGCGTTTTACGCGGCGGTTGCGGCGGCGGGCGTGCTGTTTATCTACCAGCAGAAACTTATCGCCAATCGCGAGCGCGAAGCCTGTTTTAAAGCATTTCTGAACAATAACTATGTGGGATTGGCGTTGTTTGTCGGGTTAGCGATTAGCTACTGGGCATAAAAAAAGCCCGGTGGCGCTAGCGCTTACCGGGCCTACAGGTTCTGCTAAATCGTAGGCCGGGTAAGGCGCAGTGAACTGCACCCAAAATGTTGGACACGATCTGACATCTGAGGGTGCAGTTTATGAAACATTCTTCTGCTGTAAAACTTGCGGCCGTACGTCACTATCTTGCCGGAAAGGCCGGTATGGATGCCAC